>NZ_JBFRNC010000021.1:0-126566 GCF_041470825.1 Vibrio sp. 10N.261.55.A10
CGTATTTTAGGACGAGACATCAAACACGACATTGTGCTGATGAATGAGCAACCCAAATAGGCGGTCGCTCAAACTCAATAATTAGTCGCGGAAGTTGTCAAACTGGAAAGGTTGACCAAGTTCACCGCCGCGAACTAGAGCCATAACAGCTTGTAGGTCATCACGCTTCTTACCAGTAACACGAACTTTGTCGCCTTGGATAGAAGCTTGAACTTTAACTTTGTTGTCTTTGATTAGCTTAACGATCTTCTTAGCGACATCAGTTTCAATGCCTTGCTTAAAGATAACCGTTTGGTGCCAAGTGCGACCTGTTTGGTCTGCCGCTTTCGCTTCCATCGCGTTAGGATCAACATTACGCTTCGTTAGGTTGCTGCGAAGGATATCGCGCATTTGCTTCAGTTGAAAATCGTCTTGAGCAGTCAATTTTACTGATTCATCTTTGTAATCAAAGCTAGCGTCAACGCCGCGGAAATCGAAACGAGTCGATAGTTCACGGTTTGCGTTGTCTACTGCGTTACGCAGTTCTACTGCTTCTACTTCAGAGATAATGTCAAATGATGGCATTGTGTTGTTTCCTTAAGCTAAGTTTCTATCTTTAATTGCTGTTGCAAGCATGTCTAGCATTGTTGCAGTATCTTCCCAGCTTAGGCATGGGTCAGTAATCGACTTGCCATATTCTAGGTTGTTGATATCTGTCATTGGCTGGTTGCCTTCAATAATGAAGCTCTCTGCCATAATGCCTGCAATTTGGTTCTTGTTAGATTTAATTTGCTCACAAATGTCTTGTGCAACTTCTAACTGCTTACGGTGTTGCTTCTGACAGTTAGCGTGGCTAAAGTCTACAACCAAACGTTGAGGTAGATCGAATTCAGCCAGTTGCTTACATGCAGTATCTACAGATTCAGCGTCGAAGTTAGGGCCTTTATCGCCACCACGTAGAATAACGTGACCGTATGGGTTGCCAGAAGTACGGTAAACCGTCATGCGGCCGTTCTTATCTGGAGAGTAGAAGTAGTGTGAAGCATGTGCTGCACGAATTGCATCGATAGCAATCTTGATGTTGCCGTTGGTCGCGTTCTTGAAGCCAACAGGGCAAGACAGTGCAGAAGCCATTTCACGGTGAATCTGAGATTCAGTTGTACGAGCGCCAATCGCACCCCAAGTGATAAGGTCTGCAATGTACTGACCTGTGATCATATCAAGGAATTCAGTCGCGGTAGCTAGGCCAAGCTTGTTGATATCTAGCAGAAGCTTACGAGCTTTGTTCAAGCCTGTTTCAAGTGCGTATGAACCATCAAGGTTAGGATCTGTAATCAAACCCTTCCAACCTACAACAGTACGAGGCTTCTCGAAGTAGGTTCTCATTACAACGAACAGTTCATCTTTGTACTGGTCTTGAATTTTGCTTAGGCGCTCAGCGTAATCAAGTGCCGCATCTGTATCGTGAACAGAGCAAGGGCCTACGATAACTAATAGGCGGTTATCACGACCAGTTAGGATATCTTCGATTTGGCGGCGAGAATTTTTAATGCGCTCAGCAACGTCGTCAGTAATAGGGTGTGAATTGCCTAGTTCGGCAGGAGTTGGCATAGGACCCAGAGCTTGGGTTCTCAACTCATCAGTTTTTAATGGCATGTGATAGCTTTTTTATTCTATTGCGAAGTGGTTAAGATAACGGAATTGAACAGAGGAATAAACTCTATTGAGTCAAAGTTATCTCAGTTATTGCTAATATTCTTATTTTTATCAGCAGGCCAGCGTCAAATAAGGGATTTTCACTTGTATTAACAGGCAGCTATCGGTATTTTCGTTTGAACACAAAATAAAAATGCTGGAGCAGCAATGACTCAAGAAAATCAAAGCACTTTGCACCCAGAACTCGTCTTAGGTGATGTGCTGCCTTCTTACAACGATAATAATAATTCTAACCACTTATACGTTTCATTATCAGAATTAGTGATGGATCGTGTCTTCTACCACCCAAGTATCGAGAGTCACTTAGATACTTTGACTGATATTGAAAAAACGTCTTTAGAAGCGATCCTTGGCGATAAAACAGTCGATGAGCATTTTGTTTCGACCTTAGTGATTGCCATTCAAGCTGCCGTTCAGCCAAATCACACTTCTGTTCGTATCGCATTAAGCAGTGCAGACAGCTATGGATTCCGTTCGCTGCTTGGCGGGAACTGTGAAGCAGAAGAGATTAACCCTGCACTAGGTGTTCGTGGCGTTGCTCGTTACGCGACACCAGAATACAGCAAGGCTTTCGCTTTAGAATGTCAGGTTATTAAGGCATTACGTGAGCAGGGCATCAACGTTGAAGTAGTTGTGCCTTACGTTCGTGCGTTAAGCGATGCCGCTAAGATTATTGACCTGCTTGCCGAGCAAGGGCTACCACGCGGCCTTAACGGTTTGAAAGTACTGTTCTCGTGCGATGTGCCGTCTGCAGTGCTACTGAGCGAACGTTTACTGCATTACTTCGATGGTGTAGTGGTAAACGTTGATAGCTTAGCGTCTTTCACTTTAGGCGTAGACAAACACAATGAAGCTCAGCAGCACGCTTTTGATCCACAAAACGAAGCGGTTATTACCTTGTTGGATATGATTGTTAAAGCAACCCTGAACGCGAAGAAGCCAGTGCTGCTAGTAACTCAAGGCTTAGTGGATTACCCACGTCTACAAGGTTACATAGCTGATCTTGAATGCGTAGAAACGGTCGTGACTGCGTAAATCGATTAGCTTGCCTGATAAGCCGACTTAAGGCGCTAATGCTTTGAGAATGAAAGAGATATCATTGTGCGATGATATCTCTTTTTTGTAACATTTTTTTGACATTCTTATCGCTAGTCGATTAACTGGTCTGATGACTAACTTGGCTAGGTAATTCGAATGTTGACCCCTCTACAAAAAGCAAATTTCTACTTAAGCATGTTTGGCTTTTTCAAAGTCCCACTTATCTGGTTGTGCCGACCAAAACTACTCGCGTTGGACAACCAACATGTTGAAGTGAAAATCCCGCTTAGAAGGCGTACTAAGAATCACCTTAACAGTATGTACTTTGGCGTTTTGGCTGTAGGTGCGGATGTCGCGGGTGGGTTTCTTGCGATGAGCAAATCTCAGCAGCAAGGTGAAAAGATCTCGTTGGCTTTTAAAGAGGTGACGGGTAACTTTTTGAAGCGCCCTGAAGGTGATGTGCATTTCACTTGTAACGACGGTGAGCTGATCAACACTATGCTGGCAGAAACCATGTCGACCGGAGAACGGGTCAATCAACCCGTAACCATTATCGCGACTTGCCCATCTTTACATGGTGACGAGCCGATGGCGGAGTTCACGCTTACGCTTTCAATTAAGAAAGTCCCTTCAAGAAAATAGCGATTAAATAATAGATTTTGGTTTAGAAGTCATGGGTAACGTTGAAGAGATAAAACAACGGTATGTGAATGGTTTCCACATACCGTTATAGAGAACTTTATAACGGCTCTATGACTCTTGAGTGATCTGCTCAATATCAACTATTTTTGAACGGTTCATAACGATCTTCCAACGGTAGTAGGTTGGTTCGTTATCATGGTTGTTCTCTTTAATGATCAGGTTGAGAAGATGACGCTTTTCTACTGATTCGCGGCTCACTTGTCCTTCATTCAAGCGGTAGATCTTGTTTGAGCCTTTATCCATCAACCGTGTCAGCGCTCTTAGGCTGATCGATAACGTTTCACGAGTCTCCTCATAACCACTCATAAAGGTCGATGTCGACATCTCAGTATGAGAGCGGTAATGCAAGATTTGCTCTTCACGTTGTACCACACGCTTTTTACGGATCGACTGAATGCGATCTGCAAGCTTAGAAAAATTTGCGTAGTCCAACCATTCCAGTTTATGGCCTACTGACTTGTTGGTCGTTGGATCATAGTAACGACGCTTCCATTTTGGCTTGCCTTTACGCAGCCAGCGCCAAAGGATGTCTCTCAAGTCATCTTTAAAGATCTCACGCAGTGCGTAAATGAAAGACATTGCCACGATGAAAGAGGCGGTAATCTCACCAAGAAAGTCACGAGCCAAGATAACAGTAGTGGTCACGACAACCATCACCAAACCGGTCGCGATGCCTTTCACGGCACGCTTAACGTTCTTACCCATCGACGTTGTCTTTTCTTTAAGCACGATAGGGTGTTCAATCAAACGACGCAGCAAACGCATCTTGTTACTCAAGCGGGTAACGTCCTCTCGAACTCTTGCTGAGTTGTAGCGGTTCAGTTTACGGTGCGCGGTCTCTTTATCACAAAGCGTTAAGAGTCGTTCTTTAATCGTTGAATATTCACTACCTCGTGGCATGTGTGAAACTAGCGATAGGAACTTTTGCTCGGTATACCAAGATAGGTAGTTATCGATATTAGCGTAGTAGCGCTTGAGATTTTCTTCGTAAGGGATGCTTCGGCGTAGCTTCTTCAAGATATCTAAAGCCAATTCAATGACTTCATCTACTTCATCAGCCGTTACGTCGTCACTATCAGTTTTATTTAAGCTGCTGACTGCTTTATCTAACGCGATAACATATTGGTAGGCAAACAGACTCAAACTGACACGATACTGTGTTGTAGATAAGCGTCCACGTTTTGCCAAGCGACTGTGTACCAAAGGTAAAAGTGTTTTGTCACTATAGTAGGCACGTTTTTGAGTGATTGAGCTGTAGAAAAAGGCACTTTCAGAAAGCACTTCAGGAGTCAGTCCAAGTTCACCGGGAATGAATAGATAAACGTCCATGTCGAGCTTTTTGGTCTTAGCCATGGCATGGTTAATTTTAAGTGTTATCGCATCTTGTTTATCAACGGTGATCAACGATGTCTCCTAGAATGTAAAAATATGAATGAAACTAGCGAAAGCATATCAGAGATCACGTATAATCTCCGCCAAATTTAAAGTAGAGACAACCTTGATGATTAATATTGGTCAAATAAACAACTTAGAAGTAGTAAAACAAGCAGACTTCGGTGTATTCCTTGACGCGAGCGACTATGGAACCGTGTTGCTGCCGAAACGATTTACTCCTGAAGGTGTTGAAATTGGTCAAAAGCTAGATGTTTTCTTATACATAGATTCTGACAACCAGATCGCTGCAACGACTGAAAAACCAATAGCTCAAGTAGGCCAGTTTGGTTTGATGACGGTTGAAGGTGTTAACAGCACTGGTGCATTCATGAGCTGGGGCGTGAAAGGTAAAGACCTTCTTGTTCCTTTCAGCGAGCAGCGTGGCCGTTTAAACGAAGGTCAGTCAATCTTAGTATATGTGTATATCGATAAAGCATCGAGCCGTATCGTTGGTACAACGAAGTTCAACAAATGGTTAGACAACACGCCTGCGACTTATAAGCAAAATGAGCAAGTTGATCTCATTATCGCTGAGCGCAGCCAATTGGGTTACAAAGCGATCGTGAACGGTGAACACTGGGGTATGATTTTCCCATCTGACATCATCGGTAAGCTGTTCATTGGTAAAACACTAAAAGGCTACATTAAAAACGTTCGTGAAGAAGACGGTAAGATTGATTTGTCTCTTCAGAAGGTTGGTGTGGCTAAGATGGATGACCTAAGCACTAAGGTTCTTGACCTGCTTGAGAAGAAAGGCGGTTACCTGCCTTTGAATGATAAGTCTTCTCCTGAAGTTATTTTCTCTGCATTCAGAACCAGCAAAGGTACGTTCAAGAAGACAATTGGTGGTCTATACAAATCTGGCAAGATCACTATCGACAAAGAAGGTATCAGCTTAGTTAAGTAAGCGGTCCTTTCGGTCAAAAAAAAGCCCAAACCTTCCTGTTTGGGCTTAGGGGAAAGGGCTCCGAAGAGCCTACGCTAATCGTTTTAATCTTTTGACTGTTAGATTGAAGTCTAGTTTAGATTCTCTAAATTGCGATTTTTCTTTTTGGAAATAGTGACTTGAATTGATATTTATATAATTAGCTGTTGATTTACAAGCGCTCGCACACTGACTTATATGGCCGATAGAATAGAAAAAGCCCAAACAATTAACGTTGTTTGGGCTTTTTGTTTATTAAGGTGTACTCAGTGCGAACGCTTTTAGAAAAGGTTCTTATCGCGCACGAGTTCGCGTGGTAAACCGTTCTTCACTCGGTTGCCAACCCACTTACCAAGGCCGATGATTGCACCATTGTACTTCACTAGTACTTCACCTTTTCCTGACAAGTTTTCAGGGCGAACATCGCGGCCCATGAACCATTCACGAGCATCTTCAATACTAAGCTCTACAACATTAGCTTCATTACCTGTTGCGAGCGTTGTCGCTACTTGGTGCTGCCAGCGGTAACCTTTTTTATGGGTTTCAGCGATCTTGATTCCCATGCGAGAAAAACGGAACTCACCGATCATCGGCTCTAGCGCTTCTGGGAATAGCCAAACGTCTTTGTCGCGAATCCAAACCTGAGTATCGCTTGGCAATTCGATATCGAGAGTACTCATTAGTTGTTCAGCGACTTCTTGCTGAGTTTTCTTTGATGCTTTTTCAAATGGGAATTTACCCATACGTTTTTTAACTTCTGGTGGAGTAACAGACGCTAGTTTACGGATACGTGCAACAAAGAAACCTTCAGAGTCATAGACCTGTGGGAAGATGTGAAGAAAGCCTTCTTCTGTCGTGGTTGCTTTTGCGTTGTCGAATAGTGATTCCAGAGATTCGAATTCAACCGCATCACCAAAGGTTTCTTTTAGGTGATGACACACTTGTTGGTTCTCTTCGGTGCTAAGCGTACACGTTGAGTAAACCAAAACACCATTAGGTTTAAGAGCATGGAATGCACTTTCAATCAGATCTTTTTGCGTGTCGGCAATGTCGACCACTGATTGATACGTCCAGTTCTTCATCGCATCGGCATCTTTACGAATGGTGCCTTCGCCAGAGCAGGGTGCGTCTAGCAACACAGCATCAAACTGTTCTGGTAACCAACCACCAAAAACTCGACCGTCAAAGTTACTTAGAGCGGCATTACGAACGCCACAACGTTCGATGTTGGCGTGAAGGACTTTCACACGGCTTGCTGCATACTCATTGGCAACCAATACACCGCGATTATTCATTAGCGCAGCGATTTGCGTTGTTTTAGAGCCGGGTGCAGCCGCAGTGTCTAGCACCGCTTGGTAATCAGCTTCGCCTTGGAAAAGTGCCGAGGGTGGCATCATCGAGCTGGCTTCTTGGATGTAGAAAAGACCAGACATGTGTTCTGCCGTATTACCTAGTGGCGCTTCACTTTCGTCCGCTGTAATCCAAAAGCCCGTTTCACACCAAGGTACAGGTTCCAGTTCCCAGCCTTTCTCTTTTGCTCGTACTAGGAAGTCTTCAACACTGATTTTCAATGTGTTGATTCGAATACTTTTACGAAGTGGTTTTTGGCATGACGCAACAAAAGCAGCCATATCTAGATGACTAGGCATGATTGCTTCGATGTGCGTTAGGAATTCTTCAGGAATATATACGTTAGCGTGCAAAAGAGTATCTCGATTTATTGCATTAATGCGGGGAGTTTAAAGCAAAATGAGGCCGTCCTAAACCATATTTGCAGCAAACAACAAAAATGCAGCCTAATGGCTGCATTTTGATGAAGAATTAATCTTCCAGAAACGTCAGAGAGTTCACTCTATGGACGAGGAATTGCGGTTCTCCATGATTTCCACTCATCTTCGGCTTGAGGATAGAGGTAGAAAGACTGATCTTCGCTTGCTACTGGTTGAAGTTCATTTGTCGGTGGCGTTGAGAATGTAATACCACCTCTTAACAAGCTGTCTACCGTTCCGGCTTTGATGTTTGCGCCTGACAGGCCGATAGAGACATCGACGCCCGACACGTTCCAGAACACGGTGTTTGCGCGGATTAGATACGCGTAGTCAGGTTCTATTTGAATCGTAGATATGATGCGATCAGCAAACTCGCCCAGCTGAACATCTATAACACTGCCAATTTCTAGTTCACGGAATAGGATAGGTGTACCTTCAGATACTGAGCCGCGCGTTTCGCTTTGCAGTTGGAATATCTTGCCTTCAGGCTGCACAGGTCCTTTGCTAAGCTCAAATTTCGTGTTTCTTTCACCTTTGCCCGGGTCTACGTTGATGTGTTTAGAGAGCAGCGCAGAGACGTTTTTGATGCCATTAAGGCCAATCTCAGGTTCTGCCAACCAGAAGTGACTGTTCGTCACGGCAATCTTGTCGACGTACTCAGGTAAAATACGCGCAGTAATTTCAATGCCGCCCTTGTTGAAGTTCGGAATCACCAAAGTAACCTCACCAACAGTGACACCTTGATATTTGATCGCCATGCCCTTGTTGACTTCTTGATCGCCAGAAGAGGTGATAGTAATCGCGCGGCCAAATTTTCGAGCGGATTTCGAATCTTTATAAAGCTTCCACACATCACCAAGTTTGTTGTCGATTCCCGGCAGAGAGTCAAAAGCAATACCGCCTTGGATAAGAGTTTTAACTGGCGCCGCTTTAATACTGATACCCGATAGTGACGCATCAACCTCAACGCCTGAACGGTTCCAGAAAACGGTATGCTTATTGAGCAAGTGCGTATAACGATTTTCGATCGTGACTTTGATTCTTACACCACCGTCTGCAAGCTGAAAATCAGAAATACTACCCACTTGTAGGTTGCGATAGAGTAGTGGGCTGCCTTTAGAAATTGAAGGTAACTCACTGGCAAACAACGAAAGCGTCTTTGAGCCGGACTGATTAAACTTAGCGATTTCTGCTAACGATTTACTTTGGAAAAGTTGGTAGTCCGTTCGAGCTTCAGATTTACCTTCACTTACAAAGCTAATCGAGCCAGTCAGAAGCTGTTTTGCTGGTGGAACAGTAACACTCAAACCTGATTCGGTAAGCTCCGCGGTCGCACTGCCTGTCACGAAGAAACGGTTGTGACTTTTGATAAGGTGCGCGTACTCGTTGTCGATAAGCGCATCCATGAACACTTCGTGCTTATCAGAGCCCGTACCAACACCATCAACTAATCCCACATGGATGATAGAGCCAACGGCAATGCCTTTGTAGAGAAGTTGTGTACCGACATCTAACCCGAACGAATTGTTCGACGTTAAGCGAATCGCAACGGATTTCTCTTGTTCCTGACTGAATTCATTTTTGCGGATTGCAGTAAATCGACGCGCCTTTTCACCTTCACCCGGTACCAAGGTTAAAAAGTTACCTGTCACTAAATTGGCAATGTTTTTCATGCCAGTAAGCGACAGTTCAGCCTCTTCTAGAACGAATTTACTGCCGCTGTTTAAAAAGTCACTGAATGCCGGTTGGATAGCGGCAGATGCAACGACGTTTTCACGCCCTTCACTTAGCGATAAATCAGTGACTTGACCGATTTCAATGCCGCGATACATGATCGGAGCACCTGTTGCACTGATTTTATTATCATCGGGAACGGCAATCTTGATAGAGATACCTCGACCCGCTGTTTTCAGATCTGGGTAGAGTTTGAACTTAGTATTCATCTCAACCGGTTGGCCTTCTCCTGGAGAGTCGACCGCAATTGAACCGCCAAGCAATGCACTTAGGCTCTCTAAGCGAACATCAACACCAGAAAAGCCAATACTGGCACCTAAGCCACTGACATTCCAAAAACGGCTTTGGTCGGTAATGATATGGCTGTATTCATCTTTAATCGACGCTTGAATCGTAACGGATTTCGCGTTGTCGTTTAACTGGTAGTTGTAAACCTCACCAATTGGGATTTTACGGTAAACGATTTGAGAGCCAACAGACACGCCGCCCAGATCTTTGGTCGTCAGTGAAATGTTCAAACCTTCAGAAGCCAGTAAGTCAGAAGGGGAGGATTCTAACGCTTGGAAAACGGTTTCTGGGTCTTGTTTGGTTTCGCTCGGGTGGATAGCAATATAGTTACCTGAAACAAGCGCGTCCAATCCTGAGATACCCGACAAACTAGCGGTTGGTTTTACTAGCCAAAACCGTGTGCCTTTTGAGAGTAGCTTCTTCGCTTCTGGGTAGATGTCAGCATCGACATAGATGCTCGATAGATCTTTGGATAAAGTGATGTCACGCACCATACCCACCTCTAAGCCTTGGTAACGAATCGTTGTTCGACCTGCGACTAAACCTGCGGCATCTGAGAAGTATATCTGCACACGTTGTCCAGCATCGTGTATCGATTTCATGACCAACCAACCGGCTAAGGCGACGGTTAATATCGGCAGAATCCACAAAGGTGAGATGCCTTTGTTTTTCCTTACTTCTGGTGAATATGACGTTTGTGATTGGTTATCGTTGTTCATTCACTGACTCATCTTTAGAGGTGTAGTTATCCCAAATTAGCCTAGGATCTAAGCTTTCCGCTGCTAGCATCGTGAGAACAACTACGACGCCAAAAGCGACTGCACCATAACCTGGTGTAAAGTTTAAAATTTGCCCGCGGTCGACCAAGGTCATCATGATCGAAATAACGAACAGATCCATTACCGACCATTTCCCCACCCATTTCACGATGAAATAGATGGTCATACGTTGCCTGTGGTAAACGGCGCGCTTCATCTTGATACAGATTAAGATGTACGCGAGGCCCAGTATTTTCGCGACTGGCACGACGATACTGGCAATGAAAATGATCGCAGCGATGCCATACATATCGCTATTAATCAGCGAAGCGACACCGGAAATGATGGTGTCTTCTAGCCTTTGACCGTTGGTAATAAGAATAGAAATAGGAATGACATTGGCTGGCACGATAGCCACTGATGCGGCAAACAACAGTGCCCATGTCTTCTGTATAGAGTAGGGCTTGCGGTGGTATAAGTCATGGTGACAACGCACGCAAGTATGCCCATCCGGTTGAGATAGGTGGCAGTTGTGACAGTGTACGTTCTTACTTTCAGTAAATGAGTAGTCAGATTCTTTTGTCCAAGCTTCCCAGTAGCGACGCACGCTGATGCGGCTTACCAACAATACACTGAAAAGCTGCAGAAGAATGAGGCCAACCAATCCAGGGCCGACAAAAATATCTGAGTAATCTTGCAGTTTGAAACATGAGACCGCCAAACTTACCAGAAACACATCCAACATCATCCAATGTTTTAATGTCTGGATGATGGCTAACGCATACCTAAATGGTGTAAAAAATTTGAATCGCAATGATAAATGGGTAATGAGTACCGATGTACACACGAGCAACGGAGCGATCGAACTGCAGAACAGGATCAGCAAACCAAGTAGAGGAAAGCCTTCGCCCATTAAGGTAAAAACACCCGATGGTAACGTCGCGGGTATCATGACGCCAATCAGGCGAATACTGATGAATTCAAAAAAGTGCGATGGGATAAACAGTAATAAGCAGGTAATTGCGATTGCTAGGTTTCCAGAGAGGCTAGGGGTACCGCCTCTATAAAGCTGAGTTCCGCATCTTGGGCAGTAAGCTGATTTCCCTAAAGGGATGTCCATTTTATCTACGGGAAGTTCGCAGCCCTGGCAAAGACGCACTGAGCTGCTGTCGCATTGGTGTTTTGTTGATAAAGGGTTGGTTACGGATGGGGAGGTCACGCGACCTCCCAAGTTGAAACGTAAGTTAGGTTAGCAACCCGACTTAAAGACTCAGAGCCACAAACATCAGGCGTGCGATTGCACACTGCCGTAGAGTGTTTGATAGAGTCCTTGTTGTTCAACCAATTCACCATGTGTTCCCGTCTGTGTGACTTGTCCATCTTCTAAAACATAGATTAGATCGGCTTGTTTCACCGCTGATAATCGATGAGCCACTATCAAAGTTGTGCGACCTTTCAAAAACTCGCTCAACGCTTTATGCAGTGCTGACTCTGTTGCTGTATCGAGTGCAGATGTCGCTTCATCAAGAATAACAAACTTAGGATTGCTCAGCACCATACGAGCTATTGCTAAGCGTTGTCGTTGACCACCAGACAGTCGAACGCCATTCCTACCAATTTGTGTATCTAAGCCATTGCTCAGTTGCTTGATGACATCTTGCATTTGAGCGACTTCAAGCGCACGCCACAACGACATTTCGTCGTATTCAGCACCAAGGGTCAGATTATGCCTTAATGTATCGTTAAAGAGTATAGGTTGTTGTAAAACAACGGCAATTTGATTGCGTATTACATCAAAGCTGATGTCATCGGTTGTTTCACCGTTATAGCGAATGCAACCTGAGTCTGCTTGGTAAACCCCAATCAGCAACTGGATTAGCGTGGATTTACCCCCTCCACTCGCACCGACCAAAGCGACCTTTTTACCTGCAGGGATGTGCAGCGATAGCCTATTTAAAACAGTGTTTTCTAATGTGTAAGAGAATGTAACGTCTTCGATGTCAACTGTCACTTCTTGATCTTCAGTAAATGGGTTCACTTTACTGATAGGGCGCTTCTCTTCTTCTAACTGAAGAAGATCGTTGATGCGTTGCAGTGCCGCTTTCGCGCTATACCAAGAGAATTGAATCCCTAGTAGCTCTTGGACCGGGCCTAACATGAACCACAAGTAGCCAAATACCGCGAAAATCTGACCAATGGTTAAGTCACTGAATAACACCATTAGCATAGCGACGGCACGGAAAAGCTCGAAACCTAGTAAGAACAGCAGAAACGAAACACGGCCAGCAGCTTCAGATTGCCAAGCGTATTTGTCGGCATCGATTCTTACTTGGTTTGCTTGAACCTTAAGTTCATCGAGAAAGATACGTTCTTTATTCGCCGCACGCAGTTGGTAAATGCCGTCTAAGGTTTCCACCAAACGGTTTTGAAAGCGCTCAAAAGATTGGTTTTCGTATTTCTTAAGGTGTTTGACCCTGCTGCCTAGTTTACGGGAGAAATAAATTACAACAGGATTGACCAATAAAATGAACAATCCTAAACGCCACTCTAACCACAACAGCACGATCGCTGTCCCGAACACGGTCAGGAAGCTGATGATAAATTTAGAAAGAGTCGAGCCAATGAACTTATCTATTGTCTCTATGTCTGTTATTAGGTGGGCGTTAATACCGCCACTGCCTTTGGTTTCGTATTGTCGAATACTGATGCGGCCAAGCTTATCTATCATCTTGCTGCGCATTTGATAGGTAATTGTTTTGGACACAAGCGTAAACTGCCGCCCTTGCAGAATGTTCAACGCTTGGCTAACGGAGCGCATGATAATCACTAACAACAAAGTTAGTGCTATATAGCCAGTCGGTGTTTGTAATGAAGATGGAAGTAGGTGGTTCATCATCTCTAAGCCTGAAGCGGGCTTATCGAGTAATACTTCATCAACCATTAATGGCATGAGCAACGGGATAGGGACACTAATGAGAGTTGCAAATATGGCAATAATGTTAGCAAACAGTAATTTGGACTTGTGTTTTTTTACTTGAGTTATTAACCAAGAACGGCTAATAGTGTCTTCTGAATTGTTCATTGTAATGAGAATAAGTCCTATTTAGTTTGATAGCCGCATTCTACTGCGTTCTCTTGATAATGGAAGTCTCAATTTAATTGGAAGTTAATATGAAAATAGAACATTACCAACGCTTAACCAAACAAGCCGTTGCATTAATTGAATCAGAAACCGATCTAACTGCTAATCTTGCTAATATCAGTTCATTATTATTCATGGAATTGGATGACTTGAATTGGGCGGGTTTCTATTTAATGAAGCAGGATTTAGCTAAGGAAAAAGACGAACTTGTACTGGGCCCTTTCCAAGGTCAACCTGCTTGTGTGCGAATTCCGGTCGGGCGTGGTGTGTGTGGAACTGCGGTTGCGACGAATACAGTTCAGCGCATTCATGATGTTCATGAGTTCGAAGGTCACATCGCTTGTGACGCTGCAAGTAACTCAGAAATCGTTATTCCGTTCTCGATTGGCGGAAAAATCGCGGGTGTTCTTGATATTGATAGCCCAAATGTTGGTCGTTTTTCTCAAATTGACGAGGACGGATTAACATTTTTCATGGCAGAAGTGGAAAAGCTGCTTAATTCGCACGCGAACAAGGCATAAATTATTCTCTTACTGTGGTTTTTCCCAAGCATCTCTCTATAATACGTAAAAATATTTTCTTAATGCTCGCGGAAAACCGCAAAAACCAGGAACCCACATGGAAAACACTGAAAAGTTAAAAAACAGCAAAGAAGTTATCGCATATATTGCTGAATGTTTCCCTAAATGCTTTACTCTAGAAGGTGAAGCGAAGCCACTTAAAATTGGTATTTTTCAAGATCTTGCTGAACGTCTAAATGAAGACGAAAAAGTAAGTAAGACTCAGCTTCGTGCAGCGTTAAGACAGTACACATCATCATGGCGTTACCTGCACGGCGTAAAAGCTGGCGCAGAACGTGTTGACTTAGACGGCAACGCGTGTGGCACTCTAGAAGAAGAGCACGTTGAACACGCTAAAGCTACACTTGCAGAAAGCAAAGCGAAAGTTCAGGCTCGTCGTAAAGAACAAGCACAAAAAGCTCGTGAAGAAGGCAAAGCGAAACCTAAGGCGAAGAAAGCTCAACAGCCTCGTCGTCAAGCGCCTAAAGCACCAAAAGTAGAAAAGCCTGTAGAAACACGCGCTTTGAACGCTGACGAATTCATCGCTGGCAAAGAAGTAAATGTGAACATGGGTAAAGGAAACATGGCTGCGACCATTGTTGAAATCAATAAGGAAGATGTGCGTGTTCAGTTAGCAAACGGCCTACAAATGGTTGTTAAAGCGGAGCACTTGCGCGCTTAAAGGAGATACTCCTACGCATGAAATGCCGTTCAAAATTGACACTGATTGCTGCTAGCTTTTGGCTAGCAGCTTCAGCTCAGGCTCTTGAAGCCAAATTAGATCAGGACGATTTACCTCTACTCGCTCCTGAGGTCCAACACGAAACTGCTAGTAAACGTGTTACTTCTCGATTTACTCGTTCTCACTATAAACACTTCAATCTCAACGATGATTTCTCTCAAGCTATCTTTAATCGTTACTTAGAGATGCTGGATTATAATCGTAATATCTTCACTCAAGCTGATATTGACTCTTTCGCTGCGTCATCTACACAAATTGATGATCAACTGAAAGCAGGCAATAACCAGATTGCATTCGATGTTTATAATTTGTCTATGCAGAAGCGTTTTGAACGTTTTCAATATGCATTGTCTTTGCTAGATACAGAGATTAAGTTTGATACCGATGAAAGTATTGAGCTCAATCGTAGTGAAGCGGAATGGCCAAAAGATATCGCTGAAGTGAATGAGCTTTGGAGAAAACGCGTTAAATATGATGCGTTGAATCTAAAACTTACTGGTAAAGAGTGGCCAGAGATTCAAGAAGTTTTGGAAAAGCGTTACAACAATGCGATGAAGCGTATTACGCAATCGCATAATGAAGATGCTTTCCAGATCTACATGAACGCATTTGCGCGTGAAGTTGATCCTCACACAAGTTACCTTTCTCCAAGAAATGCAGAACAATTCCAATCTGAGATGAACCTATCTCTAGAAGGTATTGGTGCTGTGCTTCAGATGACAGACGACTACACCGTTATTCGCTCTTTAGTTGCTGGTGGCCCTGCGTCAAACAGCAAACAATTGAGTGATGGAGACCGCATTGTTGGTGTTGGTCAAGATGGCGAAGAAATTGTTGATGTTATCGGCTGGCGTTTAGACGATGTAGTACAACTTATTAAAGGCCCTAAAGGGACCAAAGTTAAGCTACAGATCTTGCCAGATGGTAAAGATGCAAAAAGTCACGTTGTCACAATTGTTCGCGATAAGATTCGTTTAGAAGACCGCGCTGTTAAATCAGAAGTGATCGAGAAAGACGGCAAGAAAATTGGTGTATTAGAAGTACCAAGTTTCTACGTTGGCCTTTCTAAAGATACCGATAAACTGATCACCGAGCTTAAAGAGCAAGGTGTTGAAGGTATTATTGTTGACCTCCGAAACAACGGTGGTGGTGCACTGACTGAAGCAACTGAACTCTCTGGTTTGTTTATCAAAGAAGGACCTGTTGTTCAGGTTCGTGATAGCTACGGTCGTGTCAAAGTGAACAGCGATACTGATGGTCAAATCAGTTACCAAGGCCCGTTAACGGTATTGGTGAATCGCTACAGTGCTTCAGCGTCTGAAATCTTTGCAGCAGCGATGCAAGATTATGGCCGTGCAATTATCTTGGGTGAAAACTCTTTCGGTAAAGGTACGGTGCAACAGCATCGCTCTTTGAATCATATTTATGATTTGTTCGATAAAGAGTTAGGCTACGTTCAATACACAATCCAAAAATTCTACCGAATCAATGGTGGTAGTACGCAAAACAAGGGTGTAGTACCTGATATTGCTTACCCAACGCCAATTGATCCTGCAGATACTGGTGAAAGTGTTGAAGACAACGCTCTTCCTTGGGACAGCATCGACAAAGCGAAGTACTCAGTGTTACAGCGTAACGATGAGCAGATCGCAGCGTTGACGGCTAAACACGAAGCTCGTATCGCAACAGACATGGAATTTGGCTTTATCGCGCAAGATATTGAAAAATATAAGGCAGATAAAGACGACAATGACCTTTCTCTTAATGAAAAGGTTCGTCAACAAGAGAGTGATGATGCGGATGCGCTTCGTCTAGAGCGTATTAACCAACGTCAAAAAGCCGCTAAGTTAGAGGCATTTAAAACGTTGGATGATATTCCAAAAGACTACGAAGCCCCGGATGCTTATCTTGATGAATCAGTTGCTATCATGCTGGATATGATCAAGAAATAAACAAAATACCTGTTATAAGGTGATTGTTTAAAGACGTACTATTTGAAAAGCGAGCTTAGGCTCGCTTTTTTTGTACCTGTGTTCTTGCCTCGAATAATGTCATGTTAACGGCATGCTTCCTCGCTTTTTAACTTGCTGCAGAACCACTGTTATTTGATTTTCGGCTGTGAAGTACACTGTAAAAATAACTAAACTTAAGTATTATTTTTCGAGTGATAATGACATTTAAGTTACTTCGCACTTAAAATTTAGTGACTTAGATCATATTTTTTCGCTTTCTATTCATTACGTGCCTAAGCTTAAAGAAAACGAGGGGACGCTTATGAAATGGATTCTACTATTTTTATCTTGTTTAAGTTTTGTGGCTTTTGGGAGCGAGGTCGCTTCGAGTAACCAACAATCAAAAAGTGATAGTAATCTATCTCATTTTGACCTTCCTTTGCTGCTTGGTGATTGGTATTTGATGAATCCTGATCCTGAGCAAGGCACTGAAAACTTTAGAGCGATCAAGCTCACTCTTGATTCAAACTACTCATTCACTATCGATATCCAAAAGAAAGACTACAGTGTCGATCATTGGGAAGGTTTGTATAACGCCAATGAAGACACGATTATTTTGGGTTTGAATACCTCAGAACCTCAGGTTTACGCGTACAGCAGTAATCACAACATGCTGAATCTTAACGGTGTTATGTTCACTAAGGCCTTGCCAAATGCATTGGCGGGAATCTGGTCAAGTGCCCAACTGTCTGGAAGCGATCTACGTGCGAGTAACATTCAAAAAATGGATTTAGTCCTTCAGCCGGACTTTATATTCATGTTCCGAGTATCAGATGAAGAAGGTGGTGAAGTCATTCGTCGCGGGGTGTATTACACAGAAGGCGATCAACTAGTGTTACTTTATGAGAACGGTGAACACGGCACTCGATATACACTGAACAGCGATGTGTTAACGCTGCAAGGTGAAGAGGGAGATATGTTTGCGGTACTCAATCGCATTCGATAATCGTGAGTTTTAGCAGTAACGGCGTACTCGTTGATAATATTGTGCACAGTTCATTTCTTAGGCGTTCCTGTCTGATTTGATTGATAAAATAGCAAAACATGGAGGCATTTTCTTACAATGCCTCCTTTTTTTAATATTCCCCTTGTTTTATTGGCGCTCAACCTTTAGATATATACAGTTAAAAAATAATTACGTATAACGATCAAAAGGAACCCGTCATGGCACATACACCTCAAGCCAAGTATCGTAAAGATTATCAATCACCATCTCACACGATTTCTGAAATCGATCTTACTTTCGATTTGTACGACTCAGCATCCATTGTTACGGCTGTTTCTAGTGTTAAGCAGGAGAAAGACAGCACGACATTAGTACTTGATGGTGAAGGCTTGAAGTTGGTTTCTGTTTTGGTTGAAGGCAACGAATGGACTCAGTACGAGCAGTCTGAAACTCAACTTACGCTGAATGACCTTCCAAAAGAATTTACTCTAACCATCGTTACCGAAGTTAACCCTGAAGGGAACAGTGCACTTGAAGGCTTGTACAAGTCGGGTGGCGCGTTCTGTACTCAATGTGAAGCTGAAGGTTTCCGCCGTATCACTTACTACATGGATCGCCCAGATGTGTTGGCGAAATTCACTACAACGGTAATTGCAGACAAAGCAGAGAACCCATTCTTATTAAGTAATGGTAACCGTGTAGATGAAGGTGAAGGTGAAAACGGTCGTCATTGGGTGAAGTGGCAAGACCCACATCCAAAACCAGCGTACTTGTTTGCTTTAGTAGCGGGTGACTTTGATGTACTTCGTGACGCATACACTACACAATCGGGTCGTAAAGTTGACCTAGAAATCTTTGTTGATAAAGGCAATCTAGACCGTGCGAGCCACGCGATGGTTTCTTTGATTAACTCAATGAAGTGGGACGAAGAACGTTTCAATCTTGAATACGACTTAGACATCTACATGATCGTAGCCGTTGATTTCTTCAACATGGGTGCGATGGAAAACAAAGGCTTGAACGTATTCAATTCGAAGTTCGTTCTAGCAAACGACCAAACTGCAACGGATACAGATTACCTAGGTATTGAAGCAGTAATCGGCCATGAATATTTCCACAACTGGACAGGTAACCGAGTGACGTGTCGCGATTGGTTCCAGTTAAGTCTGAAAGAAGGCTTAACGGTATTCCGTGACCAAGAATTCTCATCTGATCTTGGTTCTCGCGCAGTAAACCGTATTAACAATGTACGTATCATTCGCGGTCCACAATTTGCAGAAGATGCTAGCCCAATGTCTCATCCAATTCGTCCAGAAAAAGTGATAGAAATGAATAACTTCTATACTTTGACCGTGTACGAAAAGGGCAGTGAAGTGATCCGTATGATCCACACATTGTTGGGCGAAGATGGTTTCCAAAAAGGCATGAAGCTGTACTTCGAACGTCACGATGGTACGGCTGCAACATGTGAAGACTTCGTCGCGGCAATGGAAGATGCGTCGGGCATCGACCTATCTCAGTTCCGTTTATGGTACAGCCAATCTGGTACGCCGACGCTGTCTGTTGAAAGTAAGTACGACGCAGAGAAGAAACAGTACACGTTAACAACTCGCCAAGTAACAGCGCCAACTCATGAGCAAACGGAAAAGCAGGCTCTGCATATTCCTCTTGATATCGAGCTGTACACAGCTGCGGGTGAAGTTGTTGAGTTACAATGTAACGGTAAGCCAGTTCATAATGTATTAGATGTGAAAGAAGCAGAGCAAACGTTCGTGTTTGAAAACGTTTCTGAGCAACCGATCCCATCATTACTTCGTGAATTTTCTGCGCCAGTGAAATTGGAATATGACTACTCAGATGAAGAACTGATCTTCTTGATGGTGAATGCTCGCAATGAATTCTCTCGTTGGGATGCGGGTCAAATGCTATTAGCGAAGTACATCCGCAGTAACGTGGAGAAAGTTCAGCAGGGTCAAGCGTTTGAGCTTTCTGATTCTGTTGTTGATGCATTCCGTGGCGTACTGCTGAGTGATTCACTAGAGCCTGCGTTTATTGCAGAAATGCTTTCTCTACCAAGCCACAATGAAGTATCGGGTTGGTACGAGCGCGTTGATATTGATGCGGTCGCATCGGTTCTTAACTCAATGAAAGTCACACTAGCTGCAGAACTTGAAGACGAGTTAGCGGCGGTTTATCACAGCCACGCACTAACAGAATACACGGTCGATCACGATTCGATTGGTAAGCGTACTCTACGTAAAGTTTGCTTAAGTTACTTAGCTCATACTGGGCAGGGTAATGACTTGGTTGTTGCGATGTATCAACAAGCGAATAACATGACAGATACGATGGCAGCAATGGGCGCGGCAAACAGTGCACAACTACCATGTCGTGAAACCTTGATGGTGGATTACAGTGACAAGTGGAAACACGATGGTCTTGTTATGGATAAGTGGTTTGCATTGCAAGGTACAAACCCAAGTTCAAACGCACTTGAAGTGATCAAAGCGTCGATGTCGCACCAGGCGTTCAGTTTGAAGAACCCGAACCGTACCCGTAACTTGGTCGGTTCATTCTTAAACATGAACCCGGTTCAATTCCACGACAAGTCTGGTCAAGGCTATGCATTTGCAGGCGAGATCTTACGTGAACTGAACAGCAGCAACCCGCAAGTGGCTTCACGTCTGATTGACCCGCTACTTAAGTTCCGTAAGTACGATGATGAACGCCAAGCTCTGATCAAAAAAGAACTAGAGACGTTAAAGAACATGGACAACCTAGCAAAAGACTTGTTTGAGAAAGTGACGAAAGCACTAGAGGCTTAAGTCAGCGCGCATTCAGGTAACTGTTTGCTATAATGAAAGGTCATCAGTGGTAGAGAATATCTGCCACTGATTTTTTGTTTCTGGTTCATCGAATTTTCGATAAGCTAGAGCAGCTTCAAGTTCAGTTTCACCGTCAGACATCTAAAAGTGCCAAAAAACACTGGCACTGTATATTTATACAGGTATCGTATGAATCGCTATATTTTCCAACTTAACATCTCATATCAGCAGTTTTTGGCCAGCTATTCTGGCGCCGCAAGTAAAGTTCAAGTGATAACAACAACAGGTTTACGCTTACAGTTACCTGCAACTCGGTTCAGACCATTTCTTACACAAATAGGGGTTAGAGGGCAGTTTAGGCTGACAACTGACCAAAAAAATAAGTTTATTAAGTTAGAAGCTCTGTAAACCTTGGCGTGCCTAGTGAGTTAAAAGGAATCTTAATCACATAATCAAACATTTCAGCTCTTACCACCTCCAAAACAATTAACTATTTTTCAATAATGCTTTTACAATAAATGAATGCATTACCTTTGCTTAACTCGTTAGTAGAAAAGCGCTCAACGGCACGTTTCAAACACCAGATTAAGTGATCCCCCTAATAATAAAATATAATTCTAATTGTGGAGTGTGACTATGACCGCACGTGAAACTGTGGTTCCAGTTTTACTTGAAAAAGTTTACAAGCTGATTCAAGACAAACTTGACCTTGCTCATCGACCTCTCGTAACTCAACTTGCTCAACACTTGTTTAGTAACGTTTCTCACGACGATCTAACTCAGAGAAACGAATCCGATTTATATGGTGCTGTAGTTAGCTTATGGCATCACATCAATGAAAAGAAAGCCGACGAAATCTCTGTACGCGTATTCAACCCGACGGTAAGTCGTCAAGGTTGGCAGTCTACTCATACTATCGTTGAGATAGTCGTTCCAGACAGTCCATTCCTTGTTGATTCCGTAAAAATGGCATTGACTCGCCTAGACCTTTCTTCTCACCTTATGCTTCATAACCCAACACAAATCTCTCGCTCAGATAAGGGCAGTGTTGTCGGTGTAAGCAATAACGAAGGTGCATTCCAATCGCTTTTCCATATTGAGGTTGACCGTCTTAGCAGTAAAGCTGAAATGACAGCTCTTAAAACGGAGCTACTGGATATCTTTACCGATACTAGCTTAGTTGTGAACGATTGGTTGAAGATGGTAGAACGACTTGAAGAAGTAACCAATCAAGTAGAAAAGCAGAAAGAGAGCATTCCTGTAGATGGCCAACGTTTTGATGAAACGTTGGCGTTTCTTCGTTGGTTAGGTGAACACAACTTTACATTCATGGGTTATAAGGAATATGACCTAGTTTCAGTTAACGGCGACACTGAACTGCAACCGACCAAGGAGCAAGGTCTTGGTTTGTTTGCGAACTCAGATCGTGTACGTAACGTTAAGCTATCTGAGTTTTCTGATTCGGCACGTCTTGAAGCGAAAAAGCCTTATGTGCTTATCGTAACCAAGGGCAACACGGCTTCACGCATTCACCGCCCAGCTTACAACGATTACATTGGTATTAAGAAGTTCGATAAGAACGGTAAGGTCATTGGTGAGCACCGCTTTACTGGTCTTTACACATCTGCCGTTTATAACCAAACCGTTGAAACGATTCCTCTTGTTCGCGAGAAAGTAGAACGTATTTTGGATGCGAGTGGTTACCGTGAAGGTTCATACTCTTACAAAGCGCTGCACAACATTCTTGAAAACTACCCACGTGATGAACTGCTGCAAGCTCGAGAAGAAGAGCTACTAGAAGTCGGTACGGGCGTAGTACAAATGCAAGATCGCGATCTCCTGCGTTTGTTTGTTCGCAAAGACCCGTTTGGTCGTTTCTTTAGCTGCATGGTTTACGTAACAAAAGATCGTTACAACACTGAGCTTCGTCGCCAAACACAGCGCATCTTGAAACAGTACTTTGGTTGTGAAGAAGAGGTTGAATTTACAACGTACTTCTCTGAAAGCCCGCTAGCAAGAACGCACTATATTGTTCGTGTTGATAACAACAACATGGATGTGGACGTGAAAACAATTGAGCAAAATTTAATGGAAGTATCGTCTACGTGGGATGACCGTCTGTCTGAATCTATCATTGCAAACTTCGGTGAAAGCAAAGGTCTTCCATTGTCGAAAGAGTACATGCGTGCATTCCCACGTTCGTACAAAGAAGACATGATGCCAGGTTCTGCTGTTGCCGACATTGAACGTTTAGAAGCGCTAAGTGAAGACAACAAACTGGGTATGCTTTTCTACCGTCCTCAAGAAGAAGCGGCAGATTCAAAAGCCGTTCGTTTGAAGTTGTTCTATCACAGCGATGAGCCAATTCACCTTTCTGATGTTATGCCAATGCTTGAAAACTTTGGCCTACGCGTTATCGGTGAATCTCCATATGAAGTGCGTAAAACCAACGGTGTGACCTATTGGATCCTTGATTTCTCTATGCTGCACAAGAGCGATAAGACCATTGATCTTCGTGAAGCTCGCGATCTTTTCCAACAAGCCTTTGCGGCAATCTGGGCGGGTGAGTTAGACAGCGATGGTTTCAACCGCTTAGTACTTGGCGCTGGTCTTTCTGGCCGTGAAATCTCAATCTTACGTGCTTATGCTCGTTACATGCGTCAAGTTGGTTTCCCATTCAGCCAACAATACATTGAAGACACATTGTCTCATTACCCAGAATTAGCGAAAGGGCTAGTGAGCCTATTCGGCAAGCGTTTTGACCCGAAACTGAAGGGCAGCGTAAAAGGCCAACAAGATCTTATTAAGAAGATCACTGAACAGTTGGATCATGTAGAAAGCTTGGATGATGATCGTATCATTCGTCGCTACATGGAAATGATCACTGCAACGCTTCGTACTAACTACTACCAAGTAGACGAGAATAAGCAGTCTAAACCTTGGTTGGCTCTGAAAATGAGACCAAGCGAGATTCCAGATATCCCTGCGCCGGTTCCTGCGTTTGAGATCTTCGTTTACGCACCAGACATTGAAGGTGTGCATTTACGTGGCGGTAAAGTAGCACGCGGTGGTTTACGTTGGTCAGACCGTCAAGAGGACTTCCGTACTGAGATTCTAGGCCTAGTTAAAGCGCAACAAGTTAAGAACACGGTTATCGTACCGGTTGGTGCTAAAGGTGGTTTCGTTTGTAAGCGTCAACACATGATGTCTGGCCGAGACGAGATCTTTGCTGAAGGTCAACGTTGTTACAAGCGCTTCATCCGTGCATTGCTAGACGTTTCAGACAACATCATTGAAGGTGAGGTTATCCCACCTAAGAGCGTTGTTCGTCACGATGAAGATGACCCATACTTGGTTGTTGCAGCCGATAAAGGCACCGCGACATTCTCAGATCTAGCGAACTCAGTAGCTGAAGAGTACAACTTCTGGCTAGGTGATGCGTTTGCATCGGGTGGCTCTAACGGTTACGACCACAAAGCCATGGGTATCACGGCGAAAGGTGGCTGGGAATCGGTTAAACGTCACTTCCGCGAAATGGGTATTAACTGTCAAAGCACAGACTTCACTGCCATTGGTGTGGGTGATATGGCGGGTGACGTATTTGGTAACGGTATGCTGCTATCTAAGCACATTCGCTTGCAAGCTGCGTTTAACCACATGCACATCTTCATTGACCCGAATCCAGAATCAGCATCAAGCTGGGTAGAGCGTGACCGTCTGTTTAATCTGCCTCGTTCAAGTTGGGAAGATTACAATAAAGACCTGATTTCTCAAGGTGGTGGCATCTTCTCTCGCCGAGCGAAGTCTATCTCTTTGACACCTGAAATTCAGAAAATGCTGGGTACCAAGAAAGCATCAATGGCACCAAACGACTTGATCAAAGCGATCTTGTCTATGAAAGTTGATCTACTTTGGAACGGCGGTATTGGTACTTACGTTAAGTCTTCTAGTGAGACTCATACCGATGTGGGTGACCGTGCAAATGACGTGCTACGTATCGATGGCCGTGACCTGAAAGCTAAGGTTGTTGGTGAAGGCGGTAACTTGGGTATGACTCAATTGGGTCGTATTGAATACGCTCTAACGGGCGGTCGAGTTAATACTGACTTTGTCGATAACGTTGGTGGTGTAGATTGCTCGGATAACGAAGTTAACATTAAGATCTTCTTGAATGGCTTGGTGTCTAATGGTGATCTTACCGTTAAGCAACGTAACCAAGTTCTTGAATCTATGGAAGATGAAGTAGGTGAAATCGTACTAGACGACGCTTACTGCCAAGCTGAGTCTATCTCTGTTACTGAGCATCAAGGTGTAGGCTTAGTGAAAGAGCAAATCCGCTTTATCCACACAATGGAAAAAGCCGGGTACTTAGACCGTGGTTTGGAATACATCCCAGATGACGAAACGCTGCTAGAACGTGAGAAGCAGGGCCAAGCACTAACAAGACCAGAGCTATCAGTATTGATCGCTTACGGTAAAATGGTTCTAAAAGAAGATCTTGTGAGTGATGACATTGCGAATGATGAGTTCCATGCTCAACAACTGATGCAATACTTCCCAACAGAGTTACGCCGTAACTACTCTCAGCACATGGATAACCATCCACTTCGTGCAGAGATCATTGCGACTGCGCTTGCTAACCAAATGGTTAACGAGATGGGCTGTAACTTCGTGACTCGCTTGCAAGAAGAGACGGGCGCGAACATTGTTGATATTGCGAATGCTTACGCGGCATCACGTGAAATCTACGGCCTGGGTAAGGTATTGAAGAGCATCCGTGAACTGGACAACATCTCAAGTTCTGAAGCTCAATACGAATTGCTTTACCATGTACGTCGTACGCTTCGTCGTCTAGCACGCTGGTTGCTAAGAAACCGTACCGGTAAACAGTCAGTGAATGCATTGATTGAGCTTTACCAAGGTGATGTCGTCGCAATTACTGAGAAGCTGGATGAAAACCTAGTGGCTTCAGAAGTAGAAGAGCATCAAGCAATGGCTCAAGTATGGATTGACCAAGGTGTAAACGCTGAGCTGGCTAATTCAGTGGCTCGTTTGTCTAGCCTGTACTCAGCACTGGATATATCTACAGTGGCTCGTGAAACAGGTAAAACAGTACAGCAAGCGTCTAAGCTTTACTTCAACCTAGGCGACCGTTTGTCACTGCACTGGTTCTTGAAGCAAATCAATGGCCAAGCTATAGACAACAACTGGCAAGCACTGGCGCGTGCAGCATTCAGAGAAGATCTGGATTGGCAGCAACGCCAGTTAACTGGTCAAGTACTTAACTGTGGTTGTGCTTCAGATATCGATGTGATTAAAGCGCTTGATGACTGGATGGAAAGTAACTCTGTTTCTCTACATCGTTGGGAAAGCATCCTAAACGAATTCAAAGTAGGTTCTGTTCATGAGTTTGCTAAGTTCTCAGTAGCACTGCGTGAATTGATGCTGTTGAATCTAAACTGCATGTCAAAAGACTAGTTACTAGATAAGACGAAAAAGTATAAGGGCAGGCCAAAAGGTCTGCCTTTTTCGTTTCGGTAAAGTGGAAACAATAGGCCTAACGACTTTTGAAGAACAAACTTCGACGCAAACGTTGTTTGTTGTTAAGTGACCTGATGGCTGTACTAAGGTTGAGATTAGAAATGGCTTAATAACTTGAAGAAACGATAACGTTTGCTTAATAATGAACCTCATTCGTTAGCAAACTTGATTATCTTACCCTTACAGACAGTAATAGATTGAATAGTTGGGTAAATAAGTAAATAATAGCGCCCCGTTTACACGGGGCTTTTTTCTATCGGAGGCACAATGCTTTACCGTCTAGCCAGAACTGGCTTTTTCCAACTTGATGCCGAAAAGGCACATGATCTTGCAATTCAAAATTTCAAGCGCTTCACAGGCACACCTATTGATCTTTTGTATCGCCAACAATTACCTCACCGACCTGTAGAGTGCATGGGTCTTACTTTTAAAAACCCAGTTGGCCTTGCTGCTGGCCTAGATAAAAACGGCGAATGTATTGATGCATTTGGCGCAATGGGTTTTGGTTTCGTAGAAGTAGGAACAGTGACTCCGCGTCCGCAAGCGGGTAACGACAAACCTCGTTTATTCCGTCTTGTTGAAGCTGAAGGTATCATCAACCGCATGGGTTTTAACAACCTAGGCGTCGACAACCTTGTTGAGAATGTTAAGAAGTCGAACTACGATGGCATCTTAGGCATTAACATTGGTAAGAATAAAGACACACCAATTGAAAAGGGCGCTGAAGATTACTTGATCTGTATGGAGAAGGTATATCAATACGCTGGTTACATTGCTGTGAACATCTCTTCACCAAACACTCCAGGACTTCGTTCTCTACAATACGGCGAAGCTCTAGACGATCTATTGTCTGAACTTAAAACGAAACAATCTGAACTGGAAGAGAAGCATGGTAAATATGTTCCTCTTGCTCTTAAGATTGCTCCGGATCTAAGCGACGACGAAATTCGCCAAATTTGTGAATCATTGATCAAAAATAAGATCGATGGTGTGATCGCAACAAACACAACATTGGATCGTTCAATCGTTGAAGGTATGAAACATTGTGATGAAGCGGGTGGCCTAAGTGGACGTCCTGTTCAATCTCGTAGTACTGAAGTAGTTCGTAAACTTCACGAAGAGCTGGGTGACAAACTGCCGATCATTGGAGTAGGTGGTGTTGACTCGTATGTTGCTGCAAAAGAGAAAATGATGGCGGGCGCGAAGCTTGTACAGGTTTACTCTGGTTTCATCTACAAAGGCCCAGGCCTAGTTGGCGACATCGTTAAAAATCTATAAGCTGAAAATTGCTTTTATTTTTGAAAAGCGACAATCTGGCATCGTCTTACTAAAAGAGACACTGTAACTCACTGAGTTGTAGAGAAAAGCGATAAGAAAGAGGAATTCATTTCCTCTTTTTTTTTGCCTATTGCTCAGTAAAATTACTGTAATTGAAGGTAATTTTGCGTTTTACCTAATGGAATGGTTCAACAGTGTGAGACGAAATGATGCTTAAACCTAGCGATACATGGAGTTGGTATTACGATGAGCAGCAATGTTCATTAATGCTAAACCTCGGAGAGGATATGATTTTCAAAACGAATCTGGTCCGAAATAAGCTGGTGGACTGCGCGTTTAGAGATAATGAATTCACCGTTGATGACGCATCTTCATACCAAACCTTCAAAGAACAAATTTCTGGCTTAGAACTGTCTGAGCCTCGCCAAGCTGAACTCGCGCTTTATTGCGTGGCAGCAAAGCGCTTCCACAAGCCTGTACAGCCTAAGAGTTGGTTCTTCGACTCACAGGGCGTTGGCCACGAATACCCTCAAGAAGGGGATATCGTACAAATGAATAACGAGCATAGCTTAGGGTATTTCATTGTATTAGAAGTGGGAGAGTGTGCGAGCCTATGTGCATTTGTCGATCTAGAAGAGTTTCTGCTTACACCTTCAAAAGGGTTACGCTTTGGCGACTCGATTAAGGTCATGCACGATAGAATGATAGACGCGAACGCTATTCTTCATCAAACGCACATTGCGATGGTCGGTTAGCCTTCAATCTAGTCCATCATTTCTCAAACACATCGCAACGCATCAACCTGTCAAATCTTCCCCAAAATCGGCTCATTAGCCGATTTTTTTTGTGCCTAAAAAACCTCATCCTGATAAATACATCACTGCTTAACCATTTAAATAGTGAACTTACGACTATTTTTTCGCCTTAATTTCTGCCTGTTTTTATCTCCAGAAGTGTAATTTACCCATCTTTATTCCCTGTTTATGTCCTTTTGTAGCTAACTTCCACACTAAATTCACTCTTGGTATATACCAATTTTAGGGTGAATATAAATTCACATTGTCGCTTTGGTCGGTATTTGGTCCTGAATCGTGTTGGTTTGATAGGTCTTATGTTCTAAGGGAATGTGGGTAAGCGATCGCTTCAACACTGTGCGTTTGCTAGCCAGTTAGAAGAAAGATTCAATGAAAAGACGAGTTTAGTGTGATGCTCTAGTAACAAATTCAGGTATAATCGAGCTCATTTTTATCAATAAAAGAACACTATGAATCAATATCTAGCGGTTACCTCAAATGGCCTTGAGAATTTATTAGTTGAAGAACTAACCCAACTAGGGATTACAAACGCAAAACCTGTTCAGGCAGGTGTTAAATTCAAAGCCACCAATGAGCAAATTTATCGTTGTTGTTTGTGGAGCCGTTTGGCTTCTCGATTTGTACGTGTCCTTTCTGAATTCACTTGTATGGACGACATGGATTTGTACCTATCAACCACTGCGGTTAACTGGGTAAATCAATTCCATAGCTCTAAGCGTTTTGTTGTTGACTTCAATGGTACGAACAACGAAATCCGTAATAGCCAATACGGTGCAATGAAAGTAAAAGATGCCGTTGTTGATTGCTTTGAGAAGAAATCTCTGCCTCGTCCTTCTATCAGCAAAGAGAATCCAGACATTCGCATTCACGTTCGTCTACACCGTGATAAAGCGATTCTTGGTGTTGATATGGTTGGCAGCGGTCTTCACCAACGTGGTTACCGTCCAGAATCAGGTCGTGCACCTCTGCGTGAAACACTTGCTGCAGCGATTCTTCTTCGTAGTGGTTGGGATGCGACTAAGCCTTTCCTAGACCCTATGTGTGGTTCAGGTACGTTAGTGATTGAAGCGGCAATGATGGCTGCAAACATGGCTCCAGGTGTTAAACGTCAGAAGTGGTGTTTTGAATCACTAGAAGATTTCGAACCAGAGCTATGGGCTGAAGTGAAAGCTGAAGCGAACGTTCAAGGTCGTCGTGGTGTTAAGAAAGTGGAATGTAAGTTCTATGGCTACGACAATGATGAACGTATGATCAAAACTGCGCGTGACAATGCTCGTCGTGCCGGTGTTGAAGAGTTGATTGAATTCGAAGTAGGCGATGCTGCAAAGCTTAAGCGTCCTACAGAGTTTACTGATGGTGTGATTGTTTCTAACCCGCCTTACGGTGAACGTCTTGGTACCGAGCCGGGTCTTATTGCACTTTACACAGCATTCGGTGCACAGCTCAAAGCTGAATTTGGTGGCTGTAACGCATCTATCTTCTCTAGCTCAGACGAGCTACTAAGCTGCTTACGCATGCGTGCAGATAAACAGTTCAAGTTGAACAACGGTGCGTTACCGTGTCACCAAAAGAACTACTCAATTTCAGATCGTCCGATGTCAGAGCGTCCATCAGGCGAGCAAGAACAATTGATTGCTCCTGACTTCGCAAACCGTCTTAAAAAGAACATCGGTAAAATTGGCAAGTGGGCTAAGAAAGAGCAATTAGATTGTTACCGTATCTACGATGCGGACTTACCAGAATACAATGTAGCGATTGATGTATACCCAGGTCATCTTGTGATTCAAGAATACGCAGCGCCTAAAGATGTACCGGAAGAGAAGGCTAAACGTCGCTTAACCGATATCATCCGTGCTTCTATTCAAGTAACAGGCGTAGAAGCAAACAACGTTGTGCTTAAAGTTCGTCAGAAACAGAAAGGCCGTTCTCAATACCAGAAATTGGCTCAAGACTCATCGAACTTAGAAGTGAACGAGTATGGCGTTAAGCTGATTGTTAATCTTCATGATTACCTAGATACCGGGTTGTTCCTAGATCATAAGATCACTCGTCGTCGTATCGGTGAGATGGCCGCAGGTAAGGATTTCCTAAACTTGTTTGCTTATACAGGAAGTGCATCTGTTCATGCTGCTGTGGGTGGTGCTCGTTCTACAACTACTGTTGATATGTCTAATACCTACCTAGAGTGGGCGAAAGAGAACATGGAGCTTAACGGTCGTGTTGGTCGTCAACATCAGTTTGTTCAAGCTGACTGTCTACAATGGCTAGCTAAAGAGCAGGGTTCTTATGATCTGATCTTTATTGATCCACCTACGTTCTCTAACTCAAAGCGTATGGATCAATCTTTCGATGTTCAACGTGATCACATTCAGCTGATGGAAAACCTTAAACGTCTTCTTCGTGAAGAAGGCACGATTGTGTTCTCTAACAACAAGCGTCACTTCAAAATGGACTTGGAAGCTCTAGATGAGTTAGGTCTTAAGGCTCAGAATATCTCAGCGAAGACACTTCCATTGGACTTCTCTCGCAATAAGCACATTCATAACTGCTGGTTGATTACACATAAGTAGTTAAGAGATCGTATAAGGATATATAGTGCTGACTCTCTACAGTACAGAAGGGTGCCATCTATGTGAGATGGCATTCCAACTCACGGAACAGTTAAACATTAGCCATCACGTCAACGTTGTTGACATTGCATTTGATGATGAGCTCTTTTCCCGTTACGGGGTCACTATTCCGGTGCTCAAATTTGAAAGCTCTGACCTTTCTCAAAGCTCAGAGCTTAACTGGCCATTTGGCTTGTTAGAACTTAATGATTGGTTAAAGAAGAATGGCATTACTTACAATTCATAATGGGCAATTAGCGTTTGGTGATCACCCATTATTAGATCGTGCGGACTTCGTGCTGCAAGAAAACGAACGTGTATGTTTAGTAGGGCGCAATGGCGCTGGTAAGTCGACATTGATGAAAATCCTATCTGGAAACATCATCATGGACGACGGTAAGATGCAAATCACGCAAGATGTGGTTGTGTCTCGTCTAGAACAAGATCCACCGCGTAATGAACAAGGTACAGTTTATGACTATGTTGCTGGTGGCCTTGCTGAAATCGGCGAACAGCTGAAGATCTATCATGATCTTCTGGATCTCATCGCGACAGACCCAAGTGAAAAGAATCTAAACCGCCTTACTCGCGTTCAAGAACAACTGGATCATGCTAATGCATGGCGTTTTGAAGATCGTGTAAGTAACGTATTGGCAGCACTTAAGCTGACTGCTGAAACCAAACTGACAGATTTGTCTGGTGGTTGGCAACGTAAAGCGGCACTTGCTCGTGCGCTTGTATGTGACCCTGACGTGCTTCTACTCGACGAACCGACTAACCACTTGGATGTTGCAACCATTGAATGGTTAGAGGGCTTCCTGAAAGACTTCCGCGGTTCAATCATCTTTATCTCGCATGACCGTGCGTTCATTAAATCGATGGCAACACGTATTGTCGATCTTGATCGCGGTAAATTGAGCTCTTTCCCGGGCGATTACGAAAATTACCTTGTTGAGAAAGAAGAGGCGCTTCGTGTTGAAGAAATGCAAAACGCTGAATTCGATAAGAAGCTTGCTCAAGAGGAAGTTTGGATTCGTCAGGGCATCAAAGCTCGTCGTACTCGTAACGAAGGCCGTGTTCGTGCGCTTAAGAAGCTACGTGAAGAACGTTTGAACCGTCGTGAAGTGCAGGGCAAAGCGATTATCCAAATCGACGATGGCCAGCGTTCAGGCAAGATTGTATTTGAAGCTGAGAATCTTAACTTTGGCTTTGAAGGCAAAGAAATTGTTAAGGACTTCAGCTTCAATATCATGCGTGGTGATCGTATCGCTCTAATTGGCCCGAATGGCTGTGGTAAGAGTACGGTACTTAAACTGCTTCTTGACCAGCTTAAGCCTGATTCAGGTCGTTTGCATTGTGGCACTAAGCTTGAAGTCGCTTACTTTGACCAATACCGCGAAATTCTAGACCCTGAGAAGTCTGTAATTGATAACCTCGCAGATGGTAAGCAAGAAGTGACCGTAGGTGGCCGTGAGCGTCATGCTCTAAGCTACTTACAAGATTTCTTATTCTCTCCAAAACGTGCTCGCACTCCTGTTAAAGCACTATCTGGTGGTGAGAAAAACCGTCTGTTATTGGCGCGTATTTTCCTTAAGTCGAACAACTTGTTGATTCTCGATGAGCCAACCAACGATCTAGATATCGAAACTTTGGAACTTTTAGAAGATTTGCTTGCCAACTATCAGGGTACGCTGCTTTTAGTGAGTCACGATCGTCAGTTTGTTGATAACACAGTGATGACAAGTTGGATCTTTGAGGGTAATGGCGTTATTGAAGAATTTGTTGGTGGTTACCACGATGCTCAGCAGCAAAGAAAGCAAGCATTAGAGTACCGACAGGTTGAAAAGCCATCAAAGCCAGCGAAAGTAGTTGAGGAAACTCCCAAAACTGCACCAGTTAAAGCTAAACCTAAGAAGTTATCGTATAAGCTACAACGAGAGCTAGAAGCGTTACCAATGCGTTTGGAAGAATTGGAAACTCAAATTGAAACTCTTCAGGAAGAAGTCAACGATCCAAGCTTCTTTTCAAAATCTGTAGAGCAGACACAACCAGTATTAGATAAGCTATCTGCAGCAGAGCAGGAGCTTGAAGTTGCTTTTGAGCGCTGGGAAGAGCTCGAGGCACTACAACAGGAAAGTTAAGAAGTAATAATGACTTGTACTAAATTCAAATTAACAACTGTTGCAGCCCTAGTTTTGGCTGCAACTAATGCCAACGCTGCGCTTTACAAGGTCGTTGAAGTCACTCCTTCAATTACAGGTGCCTCTGAAATCTATGGTGTGGCGATTCAACCTGGTGTTGCGACAGACGGAACGAATGAGCTTGCGTTAGGTTGCTTCGATTCAGCTGCAACCAACTGTACCGATAGTGCATTTAAACTTGCTGGTGAGACTCGCGATACGCTTGAAGCGGTAAGTTATCGTGAAGAAGTACCATTCGCAATGGATGCACCATTTCAGTACATTCAAGAGCGTGATGATTTCGAAAACTATTGTTATCGAGAGCTGAGATATTCTACATGTGAAAGTTGGGCTGAAAACCGTTGGAATGACACTTGGAGTAAGGAAAGAAATGACCTTACTCACGTAAATGCGAAAGCGTTTGTTGAAGGTGGGGATACTTTTGAAACTCGCAATACGGTAATCAATTCTTTAGATGAGAATGCCCAACCTGTGGGGATCAAATCCAAAGATGATATTCGCAATAATGCATTGTTTACGACGACAGCGGCGCCAACTGGAGCTTCAGAAACTCGTGCTTGGAAAGCGATAACGGCAAGCAACGGTACCGTTTACAATGTAGGTAGTATCTCTGAAGAGTTTGATCCGACTGACACTTCTGAACCAGATAAGGCGTTTGCTTCTAAAGCGGCAATTTGGGGTGGCACAACAACAAAAGAAATTGATTGGGTCAGAAGTGGTAATGCCCAACAAGGCGATTATTTTGCTCAAGGCAGTATGCGTTCAATTGTTGAGTCGAGTTCGATCTTTTATGGTGTCGGTTACAACACTGTAGATGGGAATGGCGACCTTCAAGACATGAACGCAAGTGTTTTTGTTAGTGATTCATTAGACATTTCAGGCTCTTGGTCAACGAAAGTTATTAGCGGTGCAGAGGTTAAGTCTGGTTCATCTAACGATGATGCTAGATACAGTAACTCAGTAGCAACCGATATTAACGACAACTTGTTTGCAGTTGGATATTCAAAACGTAACGGTTATGTTCCTGAAAATGGTAGTGCCGGTAATAAGCCTTTTATTGTAACGGATGCTAAAAACCCAACAGCAACGTATTTGTCTGGCGGTATCTTCTTCAGTGGCTCAAGCGGTGAAGCTAAAGCGGTAAATAATTACAATGAACTTGTTGGCCAGATCGATGCGGAAACGACGCGTGAAGTCGATGGCAGCGAAAGAAGACACAGAGGCTTTATTTACCCTTACGATCTCCCGTCTTCAACTGATGAACGCCGTGTTGATATTTTTGGTGGTAAAGCATGGTGGTTAGATGACTTAACAAATGATGGTGATGCGTCTAGTCACAATAACCAATTTAGAATCATTGATGCGACGGATATCAATGATGCTGGCGTGATTTCAGCAACGGCTATCAAATGTACAGTCGACGGTAATGATAAGCCTTATGACACAACATCACACAACTCATACTGTGGTGGTGCCTCATCTAACGCAGTCGAAAAGGTTGTAGCTGTTAAGCTTATCCCAATCAAGGGAGCAAGGTATGACACTGGCTCTGACATTGATAGCGTAGTAACTCGTAGCACCGACACCGAGAAAGTTGAGCGCCAAGGTGGTAGCCTAGGTTGGTTAACTTTGACTGTGCTTGGTCTATTAGGGTTCCGCAGAAAATTTAAATAATTTTATCTCCTGAGCCCGAGTTCACAATTCTGAACTCGGGCTTTTTTTCACCTTGAGAAAAGTGAAAATTTGACCGATTCTTAAAGTTGGAGTCACAAAAACTCCGTAAAGTTGTAATCATTGTATGTTAGTAAATGTAACACCCGTATGAGGACTGCACTATGAAGAGACAAAAGCGTGATCGACTAGAACGAGCACAATCTCAAGGCTACAAGGCTGGTTTAAATGGACGGTCGCAAGAAGCTTGCCCATATAGCCAAATGGATTCTCGGTCTTATTGGTTAGGTGGATGGCGTGACGCCAAAGATGACAAGCAATCAGGTCTCTATAAGTAGATAGGGCGTAAAGAATTCAAGGTCAGGGCTCCATTGTCTGTTGATTACAACGGCTGGAGCCTTGTTAGTTTCAGAACAACACAAAGACTCCCAGAGCTATGTAGCATTCTAGTTTCGCTATCATAAGCGTATCGCTGGTGGATTTATCCTGTTTCAAGCTTAATACGGGATACTTTAATGCACTATAACTAAACTTATTGGAACGAAAATAAAGCAGCCATGGGCTGCTTTACTAAAAATCTAACTATTAGATTAGAATGCTGACGTATCTTGGAAAAGGCCAACTTTCAAATCTTTAGCAACGTAGATCTCTTTACCATCAACAAGTACGCGACCATCCGCAAGGCCCATAACTAGACGACGGTTAACAACACGCTTCATGTGGATCTCGTAAGTTACTTTTTTCGCAGTAGGTAGAATTTGACCAGTGAATTTCACTTCGCCAACACCTAGAGCACGGCCTTTACCTTCGCCGCCAACCCAACCAAGGTAGAAGCCAACAAGCTGCCACATTGCGTCAAGACCTAGACAACCAGGCATTACTGGGTCACCCGGGAAGTGACAATCGAAGAACCATAGGTCAGGAGTAATATCCAGCTCAGCAAGAACTAAACCTTTACCGTAATCACCTTCAGTTTCAGACATCTTAGTGATGCGATCCATCATTAGCATGTTCGGTGCTGGTAGTTGAGGGCCTTGTGGCCATAGTTCGCCTTGGCTTGATGCTAGAAGCTCTTCGCGAGTGTAAGAATCACGTTTGTTTTGCATTATCAATTACTCCGATTTTTGATAGGTGCATATTAGTGAACAGGTGTACGCTAAACAAGTCCGATCAGTACTAGACAAACCAGTTTTTAATGCGTCCAACGATTCCAATAGGGTGCTCATGTCTTTCAAAGTTTTCAATACGTTCCGCGATTTTACTCAGAACGCTTTCTTGTTCATCGTCTCTAAATGGCTTGTTCATAATGAGAGGAATTGCTTCGTCTACATTAGACACAGACCAAATATGGAATTCTTCATTCTTAATGCTTTCAATAAGGTCAGGCTTTAGTGCAAGATGCCTTAAGTTCGATCTTGGAAGGATCACACCTTGTTCGCCTGTTAAGCCGTTGTGCTTACACACATGGTAGAAGCCTTCGATTTTCTCGTTTAGCCCGCCAACAGCTTGCACACGTCCAAATTGGTCAACTGCACCTGTAACCGCAATTTGTTGATTGATAGGGTATTCAGACAAAGCACTCACCAGAGAACAAAGCTCAGCAAGAGAAGCACTATCGCCGTCTACTTCGCAATACGATTGCTCAAACACAACAGAAGCAGCGTATGGCAACGGATCTTCAAGGTTTAGTGCGCTGCTCACAAATGCTTGCATGATCATCATGCCTTTAGCATGAAGATTACCACCCAGCTCGGCTTTGCGCTCAACATCGGCAATATCACCATCACCAAAGTGAATAACACAGGAAATTCGTGCAGGTTCACCATACGATATTGGGTGTCCCGGTACATCGATGACCGTCAATCCATTAACTTGACCAACTTGTTCACCTTCAGTTTCGATAATGACTTGGCCATCACGAATATCATCAAGGGCGCGTTCTGGTAGATAAGATTCACGGTTGTATTTGTGCTGTTGAGCTTGCTGGATATGGTGAATATCAATCTCACCATTGTCGGCTTCAATCAAAGCTTCGTTCAATAACGCGTTGTGCCAAATAGGGCACAGTGGGATATAGCTTTGATCTTCGGTTTCTCTTGCTCCGGCAGTAAGAATGCCAGTCAACGCTTGTTGCGTGATGGTTGGCAATTCATAATGTTGTTGAAGCCACTTAAGGTAACCAAGATATTGAGTCAAAGTCTCTTCAGAGAGCTTGATATCTTGTTCAATTTCGCTAAATAGGCAAAAACCGGTTTGAATATCGCTGTCCAGGTAATCAAGGTCACCTAGTTGAGCTCTGTCTCCAACCACAATCAACTTAATGTTGTAAGTCAAAGGCAAAGTCGGGGATTGGTTCAAGTGCTCTGGATTACTGCTGATTGGTTCTACGACTTCACCAAGCAGTGCTGATTTAAGCAGTAACCAGCTTCCTGGGTTGGCCAAGATCAAGTTTGCTGAAACGATCAGATAGCCGTTGTTTGCTCTAGCCAGTAGGCCGGGCTTTGTCGCTACAACCTTACCGTCTTTTGACTGAACTTGGTCAAACAGAGAGACAGCATTTAAAGACTCAGTTTTTATAACCGGTAGAGTGTGATCATCTAAAGCAGTGACTAGAGATTCAACAATCATTTGACGATAGATCGAATTGTCTGGAGCGTTTACAAGTAAAACACGCGAAAGGTTAGACAAACGGACAAAGCGGGTTAGCGCATCTTTGAATCTATGTTGAATATCTGAAAACGGGAAAGGCGAGATGTCAGGGAATTGCTCTAATTGAGCGCTATATTCGTCGTACTGAGGCGTAACATGTCGCCAATCTACTTGAGTCATTTAAGTTTCTGATTATGATAATGAGGTAGGGAGTATATAGAAAAACCGATCTCGCTTGTAGCTCTATGTTGTAGTTACTAATCACTAAGCTAATATAAGTATGATCTTGGTCTATTATTTCAAGATCATAATTGTTAAATAGCCTATTTTGGGTTACGCTGTCACTAGGATTAACTCTCGAGATTAGACATGAAATATCAGCAACTTGAAAACTTGGAATGTGGTTGGAAATGGAACTATCTGGTCAAAAAATGGAAAGAAGGCGAGTCGATCACCTGCCACATAGATTCAAGCGAAGCTGACGTTGCTGTTAAAGCCTTATTGAAGCTTGAACACCAACCTACAGGTGTCCCTGAGTGGATATCTAACAACATGTCTCCTGAGCTCGATAACAAGCTTAAACAAGCGATCAGAGCTAAGCGAAAACGCCACTTCAATGCTGAACAAGTTCATACAAAGAAGAAATCAATCGACCTTGATTACCGTGTATGGGAAAAGCTATCTCAACGTGCGAACGAGCTAGGTTGTACGCTCTCAGATGCCATCGAGTATTTGGTTAGCGAAGCGTCTCGTAGTGAGCAGGCCAGCAAGACGGTGACTAGCCTCAAAGAAGACTTAAGCAAGCTCCTTTCTGACGATAAATAACCATCAACAGTAGTGGTGACATTATGATGTACGTAATCTTAATCGGTGCGGTATTAGTTTTTTGGTTAGTAGCAGTCGACCGACCGGTATTGAAAATTAAATTTAGCGACGGGGCGATCGAACAAGTTAAAGGGCATCTTCCACCGAGCTTTAAACACAACCTTCAAGAGATTGGTCATAACAATACCTTTAAAGGCGAGCTAAAAGTGTATGCAAAACGTTCTGGTTACAATCTCAAGTTCACTAAAGATGTTCCTAAAAACGTACAGCAACGTATTCGTAACGTGTTCCCGCATAATGGTTTTAAGTCTAAAGGCTCAAAGAAAGCGTAATCGTTGAGAGTTACGCGTTAGCTGGTCAATCCTCATACTAAGTTAATCCTTCATTTCTCTTAAATCTCCGCATACTGTTCTCACCCTCAACAAAGAGAGAGCAGTATGAGATATCTAGTATTACTATTATGTTTTTTATCCCCAGTCGCTTTTCCCGACGATGCATTGGTTAATCCTGTAGCTAAAAAGATAAAAGTCACCGTCATGAAAGGGCTCAACAAGAGTAATGTTGATTTCGAGGGTTATTGCGATCTGATGATTGAGATGAAGCACTCTAAAGGTTATGCAAGAATCAAAAAGGTGAGAACGTCTGGAGATAGTAAAGTTTGCAAGCAGGCGAAAAAACACCTACCGACGAAGAAAAGGTTCAAATACAGCTTTCCAGAAAAGTATATCCGGCTACATATCACACACTAGCCACTCTCAACGCACTATAACTAAATATCCTTAATTTTATTGAAACAATTTCGTGAACCAATCTCTAATTTCTATTAATATTAGTTTTGTTATAAAGGCAGGATATGCCGATACAAGAGCATTTACGGCAAAGGAAAGTCACGGTTGTTGTTAGCAAATAAAAGTTATACCCCTGAAGTAGTTGAGATCTCAAGGAAGGTCTCAATCAATGTTGAAGCTCGCTTTAATCGATGGTTAATCTCACCTGAATATAAGCTCGCACAATCTACAGTAGACACGTTACTAAGTTTGGAAAATAGGTATTGTGATAGTGTCATATTTGATGAATCTGACCGCATATCTCACAATCAACGTATTTTATTGCGCTGCGAGCAGGATAGAGTCAATGCTCATCGTGAAAAAGTCGACGCGAAGCAACAAACCTTACGATACGTTATCGATGATGTCAGCAATGCCGCTTCTGCGCTAATGCTTGAGAAGCTTCAAGGTACCTTAATAAGTTCGTTGTTTTCAGACTTACCCGATTACAATCAGTTCGCTAGTGTTGCGTATTCGCCATCTTTAAACTTTTCCAAACTCCATGAAATATCCGCGAAAAGTAGGCCATTGAGCTCAAGTTTAATCGAGTTTGTTTCCAATCAAGAGTTTGCAGATAAATATGGAAAGAAATCTAAGGTAATTCTCGATCCAAAAGTTGCAGCACGACAAATAGGAATAGAAAATTGTCGTTTATTGTTCCCATTGTTAATGAGTCAACAGCTGATTAAGTGGAATGATGGCAACATTAAACACATCACACCTAAGGTTTGGCAACACTTGGTCGTGACGTCAAATGCGACTCGAATTCGACTTCAAGAAACGTCGGTTAAAGATCCTAACGTAGGCATTTTACTTGGTGTGTTGAGAGTTCTGCCTTTTTTTTTAATTTGTAACCACTTTTCTTCAACGTTTGAAGACGCATTGGTAAAAACGATGCTTGGTTATCGTGAAGCAAGTGACAAGCATGACGAATATTATGCTTGTACTGAGGTGATGCCAAACACACAGTTTCTTGAATCAATGGTCGAGCAGCTAGAGCTTAAGCTACTAAAAAACCTCGTTGAATTTATAGATTGGAGCCCTGGAAATCAGTTCATCAAGAGGGCACTTCTAGAGGAAGTGAATGACATTCCAGTACTTGAGCGAACGGTTTATGGTGCAGCTTTGGCTCAAGGTAGAAAATATTCTGTTTTCGAGGCGTTAGATAATAGTGAACTATTTAACGTTAAGCACCGACCTTATTGGTTTTCAACTGTTCAAATGTCTATCGCGACGATTGAGCAGATGCAAGATAAAGGATTGGGAAAGCTTACGGTGAACATGTAATAAAAAGAGAGAGTCTCATTAATGTCGCTCTCTTTTTTGTTGCGCTGTAACTTTATGTGAATGTCTTGTTTTGGCGCTAAACAGTAGGATTACACTCTACTTAACTGACCACTTCGAAGGTAAACGACTCTTGCTTTGCTATTGCGTGTTTAACAGGGATACCAAGGCGCTGGCAAGTCATCAGAACTTTCAATTTCCTGTCGGCAGGAGCGTGCTCTGACAGAATCACCGAGCTTAGGCACTCTCTATTAAGGTAGAGTTTATTTCCGATCATCTCGTCATCAGGTAATACCCAGCGGTATTCCTTTTCATAACGCCAATTAGAATGCTTAATTTTGAATATCTCAGCTCCCAGTCTTGATGTTTGTAAACCTCTTAGCGATGCCGGGCGGAACATATTCGGTTCGTCTTCATACTGGACTTCAAAACAGTTGAGATTGGCCTCACCGTTATAGCAGTTGAGATCATACTCGATACACATGCCTTTAAAGTTGTCACCATACTGCGACCATAGTATTGGGTGGTCGTTCGACTGAGAGAAACACATGATCTTAAAGTTTTGTTGAAGCTCTTTGTTGAATGCGTGGTTAGATTCAAAAGGGTTATTAAAAGTTTTAGCGTAATCAAACCACAACGAACACTCGGAAATAGATTGTATGTTTCTGTCGTGGAGTGATCTGAACTTATAAAGTTTAGGCAACATATCAAACACCTAGTTTACAAAATTGCCTGATGTTAACACTTTAATTTATTTTTAAGGATTGAATGCATAGCATTTGATTGCTTAATCACCAAATTTATTCGTATAACTGTTTGATAGATCAAAATTTAAACACGAAATAGTAGCCTGTTAAAGTGGTTTATTTTGCGTTAGGGCAAAGCTTTCAAGTTGTAACTTTTTACAGAAGATACAACGTAACTTTATTTATGGTTGAATTGTCTTGTCAAAGTAGAGGTCGAGTAGGGAAATAGGTGATCAAAATTAAAGCCGAGCTTTAAAAGGACGGCTTTAGTAGTATTGAGCCTACGAGTGAATCAAGTTTAGAAGTGGTACCTTGCACCTAGGTAAGCGGTTTGAGGTGACACATCGATGGATTCAATTTCAACGTTTGCATAGCGGTAACCAATATGGATATCGATGTTGTCTGTTACCATCGCACCAAGCTCAGCACCAACTTGGTAGGCTGCTTCAGACTTAGAGTCTGATACTCCAAAAGCTTTCGCTTCCATATCCATAGAGCCAACACCGGCTAATAAAGATACATACAGATCTAATACGTCACCTTCAACAATAAACTTTGGTTTAATGTTTACGAAGAAAGCATGGCCTTCAATATCCATTAAGTCGTTATAGCTAACTTTTCCGATTTTTCGGTACTCGGCTTCTAGCCCCAGTTTGACGACATCATGTGTATTGAATTCGTAGCCTCCAACCAAGTTATAGCTAAAGTCTGATAGATCAGATGAATCTTCAATGGCGCTGCCACGATATTCTAATTCAGTTTCATTATAAAAGCCGATATCAACACCAGCATAAAAATGACCATGCTCTCTAGGTGAGTTTTCGTTTTCACTAGCAAGCGCCTGCGAGCTGATGCCAAAAAAAGCGGTGAATAGCGATAGGGCGATTGTACTGATTTTCATGTAAAGCCTTCTAAGATAATAAGTTATTCTGTTCCAGAATATGTTAACAAACAAAAGATACTCTAACTAATTGAGAACTAGCCTAAAGATCTGATTTTAAAGACTTGTTGGTAATAGAAGTGTCATTATCGCAGTTATGAGACAAGTTAATATAGTCCAGACAGAGGTTAATAGAATTTATGTTGCACTGTAACTTACGATTAGCCAAGTCGTTTATAGAAGTTCGTTTTGGATGGCAACGCAGTTTGGTAACAATGACCGTTGGGCATCAGAAAATTCAAAGTTAGTGGTTTGAAAAACGAGTACGGATGTTACTGATGACGTTGATAGTTGATTCAATTTGGTGAAGAACAAGCCAACATAGGTAAACAAGACTAGATGATTCGGGAGTTCGCTTGGTCTTTTGGGACCGTTAAATCTAGCGAACAAGAGTAACCAAGTCTTTTCAGTTTATTGGTAGTACGGACAATAGACCGAGAGTTAGTGGAAGCGTTAATCATCTAGGTTCTTTTGGTAAGCAAAATCAGGGTAATAGCTTTTAACACTCAACCAGCAGAGACTCTGGACTAACTTTGGAGAGGCATCCGTAATTAGAAGTCTTAATTAAGTTTGAGCAGACATGTGATAAAGCCATCACGATTTAATCCAATTAACGCGGAGTCAAAGCCAGCCAGTAATTAAATAGATAGATTCATGCGGCGCTGTACGTAAAATTACGCGAGTAACAGGCCCTGAAACCTCTCAGATTTCAATCTCCTTTTTGGTGCGTATTATGTATATTATGTTAAATGGTGTTTGGTATTTATAAGGCAGGTATCTTTGTGCGATGCCCTGCCTCTTGTTTATCTACCAAATCGATGTTCTATTTAACAGTAAGGCTATTTACCATAAAATACCTAATAAACATATTTCCTAATCTTCGATTAAGAATACGTTTATTAGACTTCAAGCATTAATCGATCAATTGCTTCTGTGATCTCTTTAGTTCTTACTGGCTTGGTCACGAAATCATTCATGCCGACATCTAAGCACGAACATTTGTCTTCTACTGATGTGTGTGCTGTTAGCGCAACGATTGGTGTTTTGATGTTTGCGTCTCTCATGTATTTGGTTGTGGTTAATCCATCCATGACCGGCATCGACACATCCATTAAGATAATGTCTATTGATTCGTTGCCTCTTTCAATAAAGCCAATCGCTTCTTCACCATTACTTGCGATGAAAACCTCGTGGCCTTGTCTTGTAAGGATTAACTTTATCACCATTTGATTCGTTGGATTGTCTTCGACAACTAACACTGAATAACGGCTTCTTAACTCTCGTGAAGATTCGTCTTCTTTGTTAGCCAGATTATTCGTAACTCTAGTAAGCACTGGCAACTGTACTTCGAATTTGGAGCCTTTTCCAGGCTCACTCTTTACCGATATGCGCCCGCGCATCAGTTCAACCAGTCTTTTAGTGATGGCCAAGCCTAAACCTGTGCCACCAAATCTACGTGTGATTGTGCTATCAGCTTGCACAAATGGACTGAACAGCGACGAAAGTTGTTGCGAGCTAATGCCAATCCCTGTGTCTTCCACCGTTATATAGAAAGAGCTCTGCTGGTACTTTATAGAAACATGGACATGCCCACGCTCAGTGAACTTAATCGCGTTACCGATCAAATTAAATAGGATCTGTGCCAAGCGACTTGGGTCGATGTAATGAAGTTCACCTTCAGGGATATCGCTAGTTACTGTTAGCGGCAAACCTTTATCGTCTGCTGTCTTCTTTTGTTCAGATAATACAAAAGTTACAGTGTCTCTTACGTTGCTCCATTGAGGAGCCAACGAGAAACACCCAGATTCAATCTTAGAAAAATCCAATACGTCACTGATAATTGCCAGCAATAGCTCAGATGATGTGCTCATATTAAGCAGTATAGACTGTTGTTCTTCGTTCAATGATGTGGATTTTAGGGTGTCTATTAGGCCAATTATGGCATTTAGCGGTGTTCTTAATTCATGACTCATCATCGCGAGGAATTCAGACTTGGCCTTGTTGGCTCTTTCTGCGTCTTTTCTTGCTGTGACAAGCTCTGCGGTACGTTCTCGAACGGTTGCTTCAAGCTTTTCTTTGTTCTCAATATCGAAAACAGCACGCTCTATCAACGGTCGAAAACGGTTTAGTGTGGCCTTAGTTTCAATACTAAAGTGCTTGGTATTCGAGTGGATAAAGATGATGACGGATTGTGTTAGTCCGCTATCGATACCAGTAATTAGAACAGAGTTGATTTGATCGAGGATAATGGGATGTAAGGAATTGAATTCACCCAGAGACTTGGGTTCAAAAAGGATGGCGCATTCTCCATTGATCACTCGAGATAACTTGCCACAATCACTCCAATTCATCTGTTCGAAGACTTTGTTATTGCTTAGCAGGGTTTTGAAACTGCCTTCGTTCCCTACCCTTGATACCACGATAAAGTCATCAAACTTAATGTATTTTTTGAGCACGAACTCGAGACTGGAGAATATCTCAGATATGTTACTTGCCTTACTGATCGCAGAGATGGTTGATAAGATCACCCTGTTCTCTTCAGCCAGCTTTCGCTCACGGGCTTTTAGTTTTTGCAGTTCAATACGTGCTTCTTGCAGCGCTTCTTGACCTTCAGAACCCATTACTTTTTCAACCTATAAAACGTTGCAGACGATACCATTAAATTCCCGTGTGCATTCTCGCCACCAGAGAGCCTGCCTTGTTCACCAAACGTAAATGGACATATGTATGGGAGCCCATTAAGTGCTTGATTTATTTGGTCACAAACCTCATCCATATCTTGTTTAAGGTTCAACATTGGGCCTGCACAAAAGATATTGATCGCCCCTAGTTTCTCTTCAAGATCCATGTCGTTGTAGTATGAGGAGTGAATGATATTCGCGGCGCGGCTAATCAACTGCTGCTTAGACCCTTGCATCAGGTAGATGGTGTCGCCTTCACTGATGTCTGTGAACAGCTCAATCCCATTACACTCCGTCTCTCTGATCGAATGAGACAATTTGAAATATGGGTAATCGTAAGAAGAGCCGACTTTCCTGCCTAATGGGTAGACTGACGACTTTTCGAATATGTAGCCATCATCACTGCCATCTAAGTGGAAATTAGTCCATTCGTTGTAAACGGTGACGGCTGGCCTGTGGTCTATCTCCAACAAAATTCGGTTTCTTACTTTGGTCACGGTGCCTGAATACCGCGTAGGCGTATGACCCGCGCTGAAAGAGGAATAGATGGACTGAGACGCAAACACTACCGTTAAAGACACACCATTTATAGACAGCGACTCTTCGGTGAAGATACTCCAATTTCCGGAAACCTGGTTGTCTGCAGCACTGCCACCAATAATTGGCACTTCAGTACCAAATTTCTTATCGATAGCCGCCATCACCTTTTCTTCGTTACCCGGTGTGGAATGCAGCAAGATAAGATCAGGAATTTCACCTTCTCGGTTGGCGTTCTTGAGTGCTTTGTCTATCGCGCTGAAGGTACTGCGGTCTATGGAGTCGCTGAAATGTTCGATTCCCGTACCATAGGCGTTGATCCCCGAGTCATGAATAATGAGGACGCCAATGACTGGACCAGAATGAAAACCAGTTTCGGTCATAATGCCGTGACAAGTAGTACAGCCATGTATGGGAGTGTTCGGGAGAGCATCTACGAAATATCTCTGCACAGCGAGTGTCGAATACTCTTCTGTGCAGTAGCAAATAAGACAAGCAATATCGTCAGGGTTTTCCACCCCGCTGAGCAACTCATCTACTGCGATTTTATCATCTAGGGAGTAAGAGACTTTTGATAGAAATTTCATAGATTCTGGGTAACTTTATTAATGCTCTCTTTATAACACTTTAATGCATTGTGTTTCACTGATTTGGTACATGTTTCTATCAAAAGAACCGAGGTGTGCCCCAGTTTCTCTCTGTTACTCCTTAGAAAGGTTTACAGAAAACGTGCTCAACTGTTGTGGAAATGTAACCGTTATTGAGGAGGTCTTATCACTAGTTTGTAACAGCCAATTTGATGGTCCTTTTTCTTCCAGAATTCCGCTTTCATTATAGCTAATGATAAATTTGCCAGTTTTAGATGTTTCGATCGAATACCCTAGGTTATTGCTTGAAACTGAAACATTATGATTATCAATACCAAATTTACAAGGTTTTGAAACTATACAGTTTACTGTTTCGTTATTATCGTATGTTACTGTTCTCCAAGTAAATGCAGCTATTAAAATAACCAACATGACGATAATTTGAACAAGCCTGCCTTTTGTTAGCTTTTGTGCCGCCATTATAATCTTTACTCCTTGTTACAAAGTTCAAAGTTTTTAAATAAAAATCCAATTCCAGACCAAGCGTAAGGTTACTACTCTGTCATTGATTTGTTAATTCAAGTATAGTGTCGCGTTGAAAATGCCACTTTTTTTTAAAATCAGCAAGTGGAAATAAAGCCCTGAATAGGCTGAATTTCCTTTTCTAATTTGGGTGGCATTACGACGTGAGTCGTGTTGGAAGTAAAGTGTAGTAAATAAGAAATTGGAAGCATGCAAATGAGCCAAGAAAAGCAGCTTGAACAAAACTACAACTATACGGTCGTCCGTCAATTTACCCTAGTTACAATTTTGTGGGGTATTGTCGGTATGGGCGTTGGTGTTTTGATTGCCGCTCAATTAGTTTGGCCACAGCTAAACTTTGATACGCCGTGGTTGACGTACAGTCGTTTACGTCCCCTGCATACTAATGCGGTTATTTTTGCGTTCGGTACAAGTGCGCTGTTTGCAACATCATATTATGTTGTACAACGTACCTGTCAGACGCGTCTCTTTGGTGGCCCTCTCGTAGCCTTTACCTTTTGGGGTTGGCAAGCGATTATCCTGTCCGCTGCAATTACTTTACCGTTAGGTTTAACCTCTGGTAAAGAATACGCAGAACTTGAATGGCCAATCGATATTGCTATTACTCTTGTGTGGGTAGCTTATGCGATCGTGTTCTTCGGAACCATGATTAAACGTAAGACATCGCACATTTACGTAGCAAACTGGTTCTTCGGAGCCTTCATTATCACGGTTGCCGTGTTGCACATCGTTAACAGCCTAGCTGTTCCTGTCTCTGCGTTTAAATCGTACTCGATTTATTCCGGAGCGATCGATGCAATGGTGCAATGGTGGTACGGACACAATGCGGTAGGCTTCCTATTGACAGCTGGTTTCCTAGGCATGATGTACTACTTCGTTCCTAAACAAGCTGGTCGCCCTGTTTACTCTTACCGTTTGTCGATTGTTCACTTCTGGGCTCTCGTGTCTCTGTATATCTGGGCTGGTCCTCACCACCTACACTACACTGCACTTCCTGACTGGACTCAATCTCTAGGTATGGTTATGTCTTTGGTTCTGTTTGCTCCATCTTGGGGTGGCATGATCAACGGTATTATGACTCTATCTGGTGCGTGGCATAAGCTTCGCTACGACCCAATCCTACGTTTCCTAATCGTTTCTCTATCATTCTACGGCATGTCGACTTTCGAAGGCCCAATGATGGCAATCAAAACGGTTAACGCACTATCTCACTACACGGACTGGACTATCGGTCACGTTCACTCTGGTGCGTTAGGTTGGGTTGCAATGGTTTCTATCGGTTCGGTTTACCACTTAGTTCCTAAACTATTTGGTCAAGAGCGTATGTACTCTGTATCCCTAATCAATGTTCACTTCTGGTTAGCAACGATTGGTACGGTTTTCTACATTGTAGCAATGTGGATCTCTGGCGTGATGCAAGGTCTGATGTGGCGTGCAGTTAACTCTGACGGTACATTAACTTACAGCTTCGTTGAATCTGTAGAAGCGTCTTACCCGTTCTACTTTGTACGTTTCTTAGGTGGTTTCATCTTCCTATCTGGTATGTTCTTAATGGCATACAACACGTACAAAACTGTTTCTGCACCTAAAGATAGCCTTAAAGCTATCCCTCAACCGGCTTAAGGAGATTTAGAATGAGCTCAAATTCAAATAATCGCCATGAGTTGGTAGAGAAGAATGTTGGCCTACTAGCGATTCTTATCGTTATTGCTATCAGTTTTGGTGCTTTAGTAGAAATTACCCCACTTATTTTCCAAAAGCAGACTACTGAACCTGTAGAAAATCTACGTGTTTACTCTGCTCTGGAAATGGAAGGTCGTGATATCTACATTCGCGAAGGTTGTAACGTATGTCACAGCCAAATGATTCGTCCTTTCCGCTCTGAAACTGAACGTTACGGTCACTACTCTGTAGCTGGCGAAAGCGTTTGGGAACACCCATTCCTATGGGGTTCTAAGCGTACTGGTCCTGATTTAGCGCGTGTTGGTGATCGTTACTCTGATGAGTGGCACCGCGTTCACCTTATCGACCCTCGCGAACTTGTTCCTGAATCAAACATGCCTGGTTTCCCATGGCTTGCTGAGAATGTACTTGATGGCAAATTGACTAAACAGAAGCTTGAAATCTTCCGTAATCAATTTGGTGTTCCTTACACAGACGAACAAATTGCTAACGCTAAACAAGATGTTGAAGGAAAAACAGAGATGGATGCAATCATCGCTTACCTTCAATCGCTTGGCCACGCAATGAAATAAGGAATAATTATGGACATTATTACATTTCAAAGTGTTTGGACTGTTACTGTTTTTGCTTGTTTCATCGGCATCGTTTGGTGGGCTTTCGGTAAAAATCGTAAGTCGCGCTTCGACGAAGATGCAAACCTAGTGTTCGCTGATGAAGCACCTGCGAAAGATAAAAATCAAGGAGTGACGAAGTAATGAGTACATTCTGGAGTATTTGGGTAACAGTAATCACAATCGGTACATTGATTGGCTGTGCAGCCTTACTTCGTTGGTGTTCCAACGATAAAACAGGTGTAGAAGAAGGTCAGGATATGGGCCATGAATACGATGGTATTCGTGAGCTTAATAACCCGCTACCTAAATGGTGGACATACCTTTTCGTTAGCACAATTGTGTTTGCAGCTGTTTATCTAGCTCTATACCCAGGCCTTGGCAACTTTAAAGGTCTACTAGGTTGGACGAGTTCAAACCAAACAGTTCGTAGCGTAGAAGAGTCTCGCTCTGCAATCGCTGCTGCGCAAGCAAACAAACAGTTAGACGCATACGCGAAAGAGCTTGATGATGCAGACACCTACTTTGGTGAAGCATTCAGAAAGCTAGCTCACGACGAAAATGGTCTACGTTCCGTCCCTGACATTGCATCAGATGCTGATGCAATCAAAGTGGGCCAACGTTTGTTCCTACAAAACTGTTCTCAGTGTCACGGCTCTGATGCACGTGGTCAGAAAGGTTTCCCGAACCTAACTGATGACGCATGGCTATATGGTGGTGAACCACAAGCTATCGTTACTACCATCATGCATGGTCGTGTCGGTCAAATGCCAGGTTGGAAAGACGCTCTTGGCGAAGAAGGCGTAAAAGAAGTAGTTAGCTACACGCTTAGCCTTTCTGGTCGTAGCGTAAACGCACGTGAAGCAGAGGCTGGTAAAGCGCGCTTTGTAGTGTGTGCAGCCTGTCACGGTACTGATGGTAAGGGTAACCCTGCTGTTGGCGCACCTGACTTGACTGACCGCGACTGGCTATTTGGCGATTCTCGCGCTGATGTGACGGAAACAGTCATGTACGGACGTTCTGGTGTAATGCCGGCTTGGAAGGACATCCTCGGTGAGGATAAGGTTCAGCTCGTCTCTGCCTACGTCTGGAGCCTCAGCAACTCAGATAAAGAGTAACATAATAATAACAGCCCCTTCTTAAGGGGCTGTCTTTCTTTTACAGTTATAACCTTAAGTGTTTGTAAAAATTAGTTTTATTTCATTGTATATATTGAGAATAATAATATGGAACAACCTTGGTATAAGCAGTTTTGGCCGTGGTTTTTGATCTTCCTAACCGTTGGCGTTTCTATGCTAACATTGGTTCGAGTCGCGATACTTACCAACCATTCAGTTAACGTTGTCACTGAAGATTACTATAAAAAAGGTAAAGGTATTAATGTCGACATTTCGAAAGTAAATGTTGCTAAAGAGCTTGGCTTATCAGCTTCAGTTAGCGAGAAAGGTAACTCAGTTATCATTACTCTCGACAAAGGCAAACTAGACCACTTCCCTGCTATTAGCGCAATGTTCGTGCACCGAACGCTGCCTGACCGTGATTTTACTCAGCTACTGACCGCTGATGCGAGAGGCAACTACACGTTGACTCTGGATCATGAAATGCAAGGTCCATGGTTTATCGAGCTTTCTCCGCATGATTCTGAATGGTTAGTGCAAGGTCGCATGAACTTCCCTATTGATACTCCTACTCAACTAACGAACTAAATCTTATGTGTGAATCCTGTTATCACTGCGGTGAAGATGTACCAGCGGAAACGGATTTTAAAGTAGAAATCTTAGGATCGGTGCGACCTATGTGTTGTCCGGGTTGCGAAACCGTAGCCCAGACAATCGTTGATAGCGGTCTGGTCTCTTACTACCAATATCGTACCGCTCCAGCTGAAAAAGCGGATCTCGTGCCAGAGCAACTTCTGGCACTCAGTCATTACGACAACGAAGATGTTCAATTGGAGTTCGTCCGTAACTCTGAAAACACCTCTGAAGTGACATTGTCACTAGAAGGTGTCTCTTGTGCTGCTTGTGCTTGGCTTATTGAAAAGCAAGTCTCTTCAAAGTTAGGGGTTGTTAGTATTCGTGTTAATACCACGACTAACCGCGCCCTGCTCAGTTGGGACAACACTCAGACGAAACTGAGCGAGCTGTTGTCTGCAATCCATACCTTAGGCTACAAAGCCGCACCTTTTGAGGCTGATCAACAAGAAGCCGCCTATCATCGATCGATGAAGAATTATCTCTATCGTCTTGGCATTGCTGGTTTAGCAACCATGCAGGTCATGATGCTGGCTGTTGCGCTTTATCTTGAAGTCTTTGGTAACCTTGAGCCCGAATTCAAAAGCTACTTCCGTTGGGTGAGCTTAATCTTTGCAACACCGGTTCTGCTCTACTCTGCATTGCCTTTCTATATCAACGCGTGGCGTAGCCTCAAAGGTCGAACATTGGGTATGGATGTACCTGTGTCGATCGCTCTTTTGTTTGCCTACGTTGCAAGTTTGGTCGCAACGGTGACAGAGAAAGGTGAAGTATTCTTCGAATCTATCTCGATGTTTACCTTCTTCCTACTGCTTGGTCGTTTCCTTGAAATGCGCGCTCGTCGTAAAGCCGCCGCTGCTAGTGGTAACCTGCTTAAGCTCGTTCCTGCTATGGCAACAACGTTAGATGGCGAACAAGTTCCAGTCAAAACCTTAAAAGTTGGCGACCAAATTCGCGTTCTACCGGGTGAGCACATTCCTGCCGATGGCAAAGTATTGTCTGGCAGAGTTCATATCGATGAATCGATGCTGACTGGCGAATCTATCCATGTGGTCAAAAACGAAGGCGATACCGTCTTTGCTGGTACATTGAATGGTGATGAATCATTTGAATTGGAAGTAATGACGTCAAAAGCGGATTCGGTTATTTCCAATATCGTTCGCCTGCAAGACGAAGCGCAATTGTCTAAACCCCGCATTGCAGAAATTGCTGATGTTGTGGCTCGATACTTTGTTGCGGTGATCTTAATCATCTCATTCGGTACTTGGTTTTACTGGCACCAAACACGACCAGAAGACGCTTTCTGGATCATGCTTTCGGTATTGGTAGCAACGTGTCCTTGTGCTCTGTCACTGGCAACACCGACGGCGATTACTTGTTCAACGTCTCGCATGGGTAACTTCGGTATTTTGCTGCGCAAAGGCCACGTATTCGAAACCTTGTGCAAAGTGAATCACTTGATCATCGATAAAACAGGTACATTGACTGAGGGTGATATTCGTATCAGCCAAGTTGAAACCTTCGCTGAACTTGATAAAGACACTTGTCTCAAAGTAGCGGCGAGCCTGGAACAACACGCTAACCACCCTATCGCTAAGGCGTTCAAGACTCATCTTTCTGATGAGATCGAAGTAGAGTCAGTTAATAACGTGATTGGTTCAGGTATCACTGGTGAGTGGAATGGCCAAGAAGTTGCGATTGGTAGTAGTGAATTCATTCTAGGTGAAGCTCAACCATCGGAAAGCAACGGCATTTACTTGTCGATGGCGGGTCGTCATATCGCTACATTTACTTATGAAGATCCAATCCGTAAAGAAAGCATCGAGTTTATTAAGCAATTTAAAGAAGCGGGCATCAAAACAACTCTGCTTACTGGCGATTCTTTGATTAACGCGAAGCCTGTTGCTGAAGAGATTGGTATTACTGATATTGTTGCTAACGCGAAACCTGAAGATAAACTTGCTTACCTGAACTCTCGAGATGCAAGTGACATTACCATGATGGTTGGCGATGGCATTAACGATGCCCCTATTCTTGCAGGTGCCCACCTTTCTGTCGCTATGGGCGGCGGTACAGACGTGGCGAAAGCTTCTGCGGATATGGTGTTACTGGGTGATAAGCTCGATAGATTACTTAAGTCGCGTACTTTGGCGTTAAAAACACGTAAGATAATTCGTGAAAACCTAGCTTGGTCATTAGGATATAACTTACTTATCCTTCCATTGGCTGTCGCGGGTTTGGTTGCTCCATACATTGCCGTTGTGGGCATGTCTGCCAGCTCTATTATTGTTGTGTCTAACTCGTTAAGGCTTTTAAAAGAGCAAGGTAAATAATGGAAAGTTTATACATCCTGATCCCCATTGCGATTGTACTGGTGTGCATCGCTGTTGGTATTTTTCTATGGGCGGTGAAGAGCGAACAGTTTGAAGACCTAGAACGTCAAGGTCACAATATACTGTTTGATGAAGACGAAAAGGCTCACAACCATTCTGATAGTAAACCTGTCAAGAATGAGAAAGCTAACAGCGAAAGCCAAACTAACGTAGACAAAAAGAACGATGACGCCTGATTGGATCGGAGCCTTTGTTGTTGGATTGATCGGCGCAGGCCATTGCATGGGAATGTGTGGTGGTATTGCGTCGCTTCTTTCGATTGGCAACAGTAAACCTTCCCCTGTTATTCCCCTACTTTATAACCTAGGGCGCTTGCTAAGTTATGCCGTGATTGGTGGTGTGATTGGCGGTGCAATCTCTTCGATAGGTCAGCTAAGCGATTTTAACGCTCTGCTAGGTTGGCTGCGATTATTTGCAGCTGGCTTTATGATCGTCTTAGGTTTGTATATCGGTAAATGGTGGTTCGGCTTGTTGTTCTTTGAAAAAGTCGGACAGAAGCTATGGCGTTATATCTCTCCTTTAGGTAAATCATTTCTACCCTTGAAGCACCCTAGCCACGCTTTGCCGTTTGGCTTTATTTGGGGTTGGCTACCATGTGGCTTAGTTTACTCAATGCTTACGTGGGCGGCCGTATCAGGAAGTTGGTACAACGGTGCAGGTATTATGCTTGCTTTCGGTTTAGGGACGCTCCCAGCGATGCTGACGGTTGGTATGGGTGCTAATTTCCTCAAGAAACTGCAACAAGCTGACTTATTTCGCCAACTAGGCGCAATTTTAATCCTCATTTACGGTTTCTATACCGGTTATATGGCACTACAGCTCATTATTTATACCGTATAGCCATTCTTTAAATCCGGTTTTTTTACTACCCAACTGGATAAAGGAATGCTAAAATATTGACGTATATCAAATAGTGAAAGATTGTTATGATTTCTGAAAAGCCTGTGACGAAACGCGTTCAGTCTGGTGGCTGTGCGATCCATTGCCAGGATTGTAGTATTAGCCAGCTCTGTATTCCGTTTACTTTGAATGAATCTGAACTCGATCAACTTGATCAGATCATTGAGAGAAAAAAGCCTATTCAAAAAGGCCAAGAGTTATTTAAAGCCGGTGACGAGCTTAAATCTCTATATGCTATTCGCTCTGGAACGATCAAGAGCTACACGATTACCGAGCAAGGTGATGAGCAGATTACTGCATTCCACCTAGCGGGCGATCTTGTTGGCTTCGATGCGATTACTGGTGACCAACACCCTAGTTTTGCACAAGCGCTAGAAACTTCTATGGTATGTGAAATCCCATATGAGATTCTTGATGACCTATCAGGAAAAATGCCTAAATTGCGTCAGCAAATTATGCGCCTGATGAGTAACGAGATTAAAGGTGACCAAGAAATGATTCTGCTTCTTTCTAAGAAGAACGCGGAAGAGCGTCTTGCTGCATTCCTTTACAACCTTTCGACTCGCTTCTCTCAACGTGGCTTCAGCCCGCGTGAGTTCCGCCTAACGATGACTCGTGGCGATATTGGTAACTACCTTGGTTTGACTGTTGAAACAATCAGCCGTCTTCTAGGTCGCTTCCAAAAAGCAGACATCTTGAGCGTTAAAGGCAAATATATCACTATCGAAGATCACGATGCGTTGATGGAACTTGCTGGCGTTTCAAAAGAATAGTCTAGATATCAATGATGTAGTTCAATAATGAGCTACATCATGTTTCTCTCTTAAAACCTCTTATATTTCTCTTAATCTCTCCATAACTACGCTACATTATTTATATGTTCGGTCTGAAAAGTAGGCTTAGTTATGAGTATCTATAACAAAATTTTAGTTGTCGCAGACATTAATCACGATGAGCAGCCTGCTCTAGTTCGTGCTATCCAACTTGCTAAGAAAAGCACCTCAACAAGCCACATCACTTTCTTTTTGTCGATATACGACTTCTCGTATGAAATGACATCTATGCTCTCTATCGATGAAAGAGACGCAATGCGCAAAGGCGTAATTCACCAACGCGAAATTTGGATGAATAAAGTCGCAGAACCTTACCTAGATGATTCTATTGAATTTAATGTACAAGTGGTTTGGCATAACCGCCCGTACGAAGCGATCATCGCTGAGGTTTACAGCGGCGAGCACGACATCTTAATCAAAGGTACGCGTAAACACGATACTTTGGAATCTGTCATCTTCACTCCAACCGATTGGCATCTGTTGAGAAAGTGCCCTAGCCCAGTGCTATTGGTTAAAAACGATTTCTGGCCAGATCACGCGAAGATTTTTGCTTCAGTTCATGTAGGTTCTGAAACAGAAGCTCATTTAGAGCTTAACGATACGATGGTCGACAGATTGCTAGAGATCACCGGTCGTTTGGATGCGGAACCGTTCTTGGTGAATGCCTACCCTGTGACACCTGCGAATATTACCATTGAACTGCCAGAGTTTGATCCAACGTCTTATACCGATGCGGTTCGTGGCCATCACTTAACGGCAATGAAAGCATTGCGCCAGAAGCACGGTATGTGTGAAGAACAAACTGTGGTTGAACAAGGCTTGCCAGAAGATGTTATTCCTCGCGTCGCTTCTGAAAATAACGCTGCGATGGTGATTCTGGGTACAACGGGTCGTACTGGCTTGTCTGCCGTGTTTATTGGTAATACCGCGGAACATGTTATCGATAAGATTAACTGTGATGTGTTGGCTCTTAAACCGTCTGGTTACGTCAGCCCACTAGACCCTAACCTTTCGAAAGGTTAGGTCAGGGATAGTTTAACTTATAAAAAAACGCCTCAAGCATTGCTTGAGGCGTTTTTGTTTGTCTGTTGTAGGCGCATCTATTGCTCTACAACGATTATTCTTATTATACGTTCGTTACGTCGATGAACATTGACTCATCGATGTTAGAAGATGAAATTTCAGCTTCTTCGAATTCGTACGCTTTGCGGTCTTCACTACGGTCTAGTGGAAGGTTCACGAAGTCAAACAGCTCGCGGTCAGCCAGTTGGCTTGGACTTACGTTCTGGATTGACTTGAAGATCTTCTCAACACGACCGGGCGTTTTCTTATCCCAATCAATTAGCATCGCTTTAATGTTCTGACGCTGTAGATTCTCTTGAGAGCCACATAGGTTACAAGGAATGATTGGGAACTCTTTATGTTCTGCGTATTTGATTAGGTCCGTTTCACGACAGTAAGTCAGTGGACGAATAACAACGTTACGACCATCATCTGAACGAAGCTTTGGTGGCATAGCCTTTAAGCGCGCACCGTGGAACATGTTTAGGAACATGGTCTCAACGATGTCGTCTAGGTGGTGACCCAGAGCGATCTTAGTTGCACCAATCTTCTCTGCGAATGAGTACAAAGTACCACGACGAAGACGAGAACATAGGCCACACGTTGTTTTACCTTCTGGCACTTTCTCTTTAACCACTGAATACGTGTCTTTATCTACGATGTAGTAAGGAATGTTCAGCGTTTCAAAGTACTCAGGAAGAATGTGTTCAGGGAACCCAGGTTGTTTTTGATCTAGGTTTACTGCCACAACATCAAATTTGATCGGTGCTGCTTCACGTAAACGTAGCAAAATATCTAACATCGCAAATGAATCTTTACCGCCACTAATACATGCCATTACTACGTCATTCTCTTCGATCATGTTGTAGTCGATGATGGCATTTCCAACATTTCTTCTCAGACGTTTCTGAAGTTTGTTGAATTCAAGTGTTTCTTTTCTATTATCGTTTTGGTTCATTGCGACTCTCACACCGTCGTATTACCGACTGTAGATTGCTAGTGGGACTGTTTTAGGGCGTGGATTATACGGATTTTTATTTGATGTTGAAATAGTAACGGCCGGATAAACAAGCTGAGTAATAGAAAGATTCTGCTTTTATTGTTCGATAAGCGCCTAAACGGCAGAGAAACGCGGCTTCACAAGCTCTCGGTTGGTATCATAGATAAAGAAAAGCAGCCTGATCTTATTCGATGAGGCTGCTTTAAGATATGTCGCAAAAACTTAGGGGGATGATTTCGCTAAGCTTTTACTTCACTAACAATGATTCTGTTAAAAATTATTGCGCGGGAATGTACGGCAATACGCGAACTGTTGGTTCTGGCAACGTGATGCTGTCACTTCCATTCAGTTCTTCTAAGGTGAATTTCGCTCGCCCTTCTTTGATTGGTAGTTGCTTACCATTTGAAAGCTCGATGTTACCTTCCAGCTTATTAGCGAACTCTAGCGTTAACCCTTGGATATCTGGCGTGAACCAACCAGAGAACATGCCGCTGACGTCTTCAAGCATCGCCTGCATCTGTGGCAATAGGTTTTCTATCTGTGCAACTTCTACTGTGCCAGCTAAAGGCTCTTGAGTCATCACAACTAAAGAATACGCACACTCTTGTTCTTTAGTTTGTACAAAGATAAGAGGATTTGCCGAGCGTAGATTTTGATCTACCGGTAGAAGCAGTTCATTGGCTGGAGAGACTTTTAGCTCTTCGTAGTGCTCTTCTTTTTCCATCCAAGCTTTGCTGATGTGACAGGTTTGCTGAGCTTGTTGATCAACAAAGAAGACCGCAACTTTGACATCATCATGCCCTTCTTTGGTGTTGTTTTTCAGCTGAGTATAAAGCTTAGAATACGTGAACATGTATTCTTGCGCTGAAGCAGGAAGAGAAACCCCAAGGCTTAATGAGGCTAATAAAGCGAGTGCTGTCTTTTTCATTATTATAATCTTGTCGAAGTTGAGCGTTTATAAATAGAAAGAGCAGCCAATGAGCTGCTCTTTTTGTGATATTACTGGTATAAGCCGACTATCGAAGGCAACCAAGTTGGTATCAAAATGAGTTACTTTTTCCAGTATACCTCGTTGTGACGGATCATAGCTTGTAAATCAGTCACATAGTCGGAACCTCGCTCAGAATATTTTAACAAGCCATTGGTGAGCTCTGTCGCCGTTGCGGTTGTTAAAAGATCATCACCTTGCGCATCAAGTTTTGCACGAATCACTCTTAGATCGGCGTAAGCACGATTACGATTAAGGTTCATGAAATACCGATGTACGGATTCTTGGCTTGAAGAGAATGTTGCGACTTCATGCGAGCTACCTTCGTTACGTTGTAGCGGAACAAGGCCACAACCTTTGGTGTAACACCAGTGTCCAAAATAGTTATTTGCTTTAGTGGCGAAACGAGATGTACCCCAAGCTGATTCATTGGCCGCCTGAGTTAACACAAGCGCTTCAGGTAGCACGTTTACACGATTCAACATTTCTTTCAGCCAAGCGTCATCTAAGCCCGATGAAGGTACAGGCAGGCTATACAGCTTCCCTAGTCTCTTTGCGTATGACGCGTCTTCAGAGTCAACATTGTTCAACCCCGTCTCTGAAAGCTTGGTTAGAAACGCACGTTCTTTGGTGATTCGCTTGTTTTCGATGTTGATACTTGGGCGAAGATAAGAAAAGAAGGTGTCTTTCTTTTTATTTACATCTTCAATCGCTGCGAAATCTGGCTTATCAGAAGAGACGGTCAAGTCACCAAAGTTTTGCTCGGAGTCTGGAGCCTTTTGCCCCGCTCGCCTGCGCTCTTCTTCTTGTTGGTAAAGCATTGGGCCAACTAACGAGATCGAGCCAACTAAGGCTAATGCTGTCACTTTTAGCGCAAGTGATTTACTTGCGCTTAATTTAGAGTTGTTATGCATCGAATACCTGTGGGTCTTTATTGTTGCTACCGTTGTGGTCGTCGTCGCTCTTTGGTCTGTCTGACGCGATCAGTTTGAGTTTAATGCCAAACATCTCGCGGTAAAGAATCCCTTTCACGTGGAAGAAGAAAGGTAAAACGAAGATAAGGCCAATGCCGTACATCATTGCCGCGACGATGAACATCAGCATTACTAATAGGTAGATAGAAGCAACGGTGAAGATTTTTTTGTTGACAGCACGCAGAGAAAGCAGAAGCGATTGCATTGGTGGTACTTTCTTATCGCAAATCAACAGGATTGAGTGGCTGAATGCAAGTGAGAAGTAAATCGACAGAAACGGCAGAATCATACCTGCGATGCCTTGAAGCATTAGGCTAAACAAAGTCACTAGAATAACCGGAACCGTAAACTGCAAACCTTTACCGATGTGGCGTACTTTGGTTTGTAGGCCAGCGGCGTGGCTCATTGCCATTAAACAGATACCGGCATAGATAGGCGCGCTGATCACTTCATAGCTAAAGTTCGCAATAAAAATCGATTCAACGATTTGTGGCGTGAACGACTCTGGGTCGATAACCGCATCCAAGATAACCGCAGGATCACCAAGCTGTAGTTTTAGTGCGATATAAAAGATAGCGAGCTGCACAAACATCAAAGCAATAATCGCTGGGGAAAACGAAAGAAAGTGACTTATCGTATGTTTCCAAGCTTCTTGGAATACAGCCGTTGCTTTGAGCTCATAATCGCCAGAAAGTGCACGGTTGATACTACCGCCCAAATTAAAATCTTTTTCGATGTCGTTGTTCATATTGATACCTAGGTGTGCCGATTAAGCGAAGCCACCTAACTTATTGATAAAAAATTACCTTCATTATACTCATATGTCGGATACAAACTAAAATATGAATCTGTAACAAGGCTTGCTTTTGCGTCTTAATGGTTAATAATTAGACACTTGTTAGGGTGTAGACCCAGTAAATAACAGTATGGTAAAGGATGTTTACTTTTACCTGCGAAATTTTTTATCTTCGAAAGGTAAAAAATGCTTTGAATTCACGTTTTTGGTGATTATGATGCGCGCCTTAAAGGTGTATAGCAACAGGTCTCAAATAGAACCAAGGTGGAGAAAAACAGACGTTGAACGCTAAAAAATCAGTAGGAAAGCCAGTAGTACAGCTAACTGGCATCAGTAAAAGTTTCGATGGTAAGGAAGTCATCGGCAATCTGGATTTAAACGTAAATCATGGTGAGTTTCTCACGATTTTAGGCCCATCAGGTTGTGGTAAAACAACCGTGCTAAGAATGATTGCGGGTTTTGAAACGGCAGATAGTGGTCAAATACTATTAGCTGAACAAAACGTAACCCAAGTTCCTGCTGAACAAAGGCATGTAAACACTGTATTCCAAAGCTATGCCCTATTCCCGCATATGACCGTTTTCGACAATGTGGCATTTGGCTTACGCATGCAGAAAGTTCCAAACAGCGAGATTGAACCTCGTGTAATGGATGCTTTGAAAATGGTGCGCCTAGAACAAATGGCACAACGAAAGCCACACCAGCTATCTGGTGGTCAACAGCAACGTATCGCAATCGCTCGTGCTGTCGTTAATAAGCCTAAAGTTCTTTTGTTGGATGAATCTCTATCTGCTCTGGATTACAAACTACGTAAACAGATGCAAATCGAGCTGAAACAATTACAACGCCAACTTGGTATCACGTTCATTTTTGTAACGCATGACCAAGAAGAGGCGCTGTCTATGTCTGACCGTATTATTGTTATGCGTGATGGCGTGATTGAACAAGACGGAACACCAAGAGAGATCTACGAAGAGCCTAAGAACCTATTTGTAGCGCGTTTCATTGGTGAAATTAACGTATTCGAAGCGACAGCGAAATCTCGTCAAGATGAAAAACGCATTGTTGCGACAATCGAAGGTGAAGAGTCCATTATCTATCACGATAAAGACGTAACACCGGGTCAAAAACTGCAAGTATTGCTTCGCCCTGAAGATCTTCGAATCGAAGAAATTAAAGAGTCAGAGCAACGCGGTATTGTTGGCCACATTGTCGAGCGAACCTATAAAGGCATGACATTAGATTCAGTCGTAGAACTTGAATCTGGTATGCGTGTCATGGTTAGCGAATTCTTCAACGAAGATGACCCTGATGTTGATCACTCACTGGGCCAAAAAGTTGCAGTAACTTGGGTTGAGAGCTGGGAAGTGGTATTAGAAGATGAGCAAGAAGTTTAATTTACAAAACGCAATTGTTGCTTTAATCACAGGTTGGTTAGTGTTGTTCGTGATGATTCCAAACATCATGATCATTGGTACTAGCTTCTTAACTCGTGATGAAGCGAACTTGATCGAGATGACCTTCACTCTCGATAACTACGTGCGTTTGGCTGACCCGCTGTATTTTAAAGTGTTGATGCACTCTTTCTATATGGCAATTGTCGCAACCCTACTTTGTTTGATTATTGGTTACCCATTCGCTTACATCGTGGCAAAAATGCCGGCGAAGTGGCGTCCAATCATGTTGTTCCTAGTGATAGTACCATTCTGGACGAACTCTTTGATTCGTACATACGGATTAAAAATTGTACTGGGTACGCAAGGTGTCTTGAACAAAAGCTTGTTAGCGTTAGATATCATTGATAAACCGCTACGTATCATGTACTCAGAAACCGCAGTAATGATCGGTTTAGTGTACATCCTACTTCCGTTTATGATTCTGCCGCTGTATTCAGCGATTGAAAAACTGGACGATACGTATTTAGAAGCGGCTAAAGATTTAGGTGCGAACAAACTGCAAACGCTATTGAAAGTGGTACTACCACTAACAATGCCGGGCATTATTGGCGGCTGTTTGTTAGTGCTACTGCCAGCGTTAGGTATGTTCTACATCTCTGACCTATTAGGCGGAGCTAAGAACCTATTGATTGGTAACGTGATTAAGAGCCAAGTGCTCAACGCTCGAGACTGGCCGTTTGGCGCAGCGACGAGTATCGCACTGACCATGGCAATGGCTGTGATGCTGTATGCCTACTACCGAGCAGGTAAGCTATTGAACAAGAAAGTGGAGCTAGACTAATGGGGCGCACAGTTAAGTTCAGCTTTATGGCGCTGGTATACGCCTTTCTATACCTACCTATTATCGTATTGATCGCTAACTCGTTTAATGCCAATAAGTTTGGTATGAAATGGGGTGGCTTCACCACTAAATGGTATGACGCGCTTATTAACAACGACAGCCTAATGCAGGCTGCGTGGCACTCGATCAACGTAGCGGTGTTCTCAGCAACAGCCGCAACGATTGTCGGGAGCCTTACAGCAGTAGCCCTATTCCGTTACCAATTTAAAGGTAAAGGCATCGTAAATGGCATGCTGTTCATCGTAATGATGTCTCCAGATATCGTAATGGCGATTTCGCTTCTTGCGCTATTCTTGGTAATGGGTGTTCAACTTGGGTTCTTTACCCTACTTGCTGCTCACATTACCTTCTGTCTACCGTTTGTTGTAGTAACGGTATACAGTCGCTTGAATGGCTTCGATGTGAAGATGCTAGAAGCAGCAAAAGACTTAGGTGCAAGTGAATGGACGATTCTAAAACAGATCATTCTGCCTCTTGCTAAGCCAGCGGTTGCTGCGGGTTGGTTATTGAGCTTCACTCTGTCTTTGGACGATGTAATCATTAGCTCTTTCGTAACCGGCCCAACGTATGAAATCTTACCACTGAAGATTTACTCAATGGTTAAAGTGGGTATCTCTCCTGAGGTAAACGCCCTAGCAACAGTAATGTTAGTGGTGTCGTTAATACTGGTGATCATTTCTCAGTCATTAGCGAGAGAAAAAATCAAGTAAGTCTCCTACTCTATATAGAGACTGGCTTGATTAAGAAGTTAAGAGACTTCAAGTTCAAAAAAAATGTTAATCATAAACAGAATGGTAAATTGCCATTCTGTTTTTCTATCTACTGCCTTCGGGCAACGTTTAGTTTGGAGCTAACGTCAATGAAAAAATGGGCTACTCTATTAGCTGGTAGTGCATGTGCGCTTTCAATGTTATCTGCACCATCATTTGCAAAAGATAACAAAGAATTGGTATTCATGAATTGGGGACCTTACATCAACAGTGAGATTCTAGAACAGTTCACTGATGAAACTGGTATCAAGGTGATCTACTCGACTTACGAGTCGAACGAAACCCTGTACGCAAAGCTAAAAACACACAACAAAGGCTATGACCTAGTTGTGCCGTCGACTTACTTCGTATCTAAGATGCGTGACGAAGGTATGCTACAAAAGATCGACAAAACTAAGCTGAACAACTTCAAGAATCTAGATACTAACTATCTAGATAAGCCGTACGACCCAAGCAACGACTACTCTATTCCACACGTAGTTGCGATCACAGGTCTTGCTGTTAACACTGACATGTACGATCCAGAAGATTTCCAAAGCTGGGCTGATCTATGGAAGCCAGAGCTTGAAGGTCAACTGATGATGATGGACGACACTCGTGAAGTGTTCCACATCGCACTGCGTAAGTTAGGTTACTCTGGTAACACAACCAACGAAAAAGAGATCGACGAAGCGTACGCTGAGCTACAAAAGCTTATGCCAAACGTTCTAGTATTTAACTCAGACAACCCAGGCGCGCCTTACATGTCTGGTGAAGTGGGTCTTGGTATGCTGTGGAACGGTTCTGCTGCTGCAGCGCAAAACGAAGGTCTACCAATCAAACTGGTTTTCCCTAAAGAAGGCGGTATCGGTTGGGTTGATAACTTTGCGATTAGCTCTGGTGCGGTAAACGTAGAAGCAGCTCATAAGATGATTGATTTCCTACTTCGCCCTGAAATTGCTGAGCAAATTTCTCGTGACACAGGCTACCTAACGGCCGTTAAAGCGTCTAACGAGAAGTTCAAAGATAGCCCTGCGCTATTCCCATCGCAAGAAGACCTTGATCGTGTTGAATGGCAAGCTGCGGTTGGCGATAAGACAGTGAAGTACGAAGATTACTTCATGAAACTTAGAGCAGGTCAGTAATTTAGCTTATTATCTAACTGTGGCTAAGTAACCAGTTTACTTAACAGGTCAACGTAGATAATCAATAAGTTAAAAATAAGAATATCAATGAATAGGCAGCTTAGGCTGCCTATTTTATTATATCGCTGCTATAATATAGCGCGATTTTTCGAAATCCTTTACCTTGGGTTCACTACCCAGCTCCAAATCAAACAAATGAACGGAACAGTAATGAAAAAAACACTGTATACCGGCGCATTGTGTGCTGCTACTTTACTTTCTACACCCTCTTTCGCAGCTGACCAAGAACTGTATTTTTACAACTGGTCTGAATATATTCCAAATGAAGTACTAGAAGACTTCACAGAAGAGACGGGCATTAAAGTCTACTACTCAACTTATGAGTCTAACGAAAGCATGTACGCTAAGTTAAAAACTCAAGGTACGGGTTACGACTTAGTGGTTCCTTCTACTTACTTCGTTTCTAAGATGCGTAAAGAAGGCATGCTTCAAGAGCTTGATAAAACCAAGCTAAGCCACTTTGCAGATTTGGATCCAAATTACTTAGATAAGCCATTTGACCCAAATAACAACTACTCAATCCCATACATCTGGGGTGCGACGGGTATTGGTATCAACTCAGACATGCTAGACAAGTCTTCAGTTAAAAACTGGGGCGATCTGTGGGATACGCAGTGGGAAGGTCAACTGATGATGATGGATGACTCTCGTGAGGTTTTCCATATCGCTCTATCTAAACTGGGCTACTCTCCAAACACGACTAACCCTGAAGAAATCAAAGAAGCCTACGAAGAACTTCGTAAGCTAATGCCAAACGTATTGGTATTTAACTCAGATTTCCCAGCGAACCCTTACCTAGCAGGTGAAGTGTCTCTTGGTATGCTTTGGAATGGTTCTGCTTACATGGCACGCCAAGAAGGCGCAACGATTGACATTATCTGGCCAGAAAAAGGCGCTATCTTTTGGATGGACAGCCTAGCAATTCCAGCAGGCGCTAAGAACACTGAAGCGGCTCATAAGATGATCGACTTCCTTCTTCGCCCAGAGAACGCTGCGAAAATTGCTCTAGAGATCGGTTACCCGACACCAGTTAAAACCGCTTACCCTCTTCTTCCTAAAGAATTTGCTGAAGACAAGAACGTTTTCCCACCACAATCAGTGATGGATAACGGTGTGTGGCAAGATGAAGTTGGTGAAGCGAGCGTTATTTATGACGAGTACTTCCAAAAACTTAAAGTAAACAACTAAGTTATTGTTAGTTAAGAAGTTAAGTAAATAAAGCGGCGTAAGCCGCTTTATTTTTTCAGATTCAGAAACTGATGTGTGTTATTAAAGACAAGGCTTAGGCCGTTAAAGAACCTTTCTCTGTACATAATAACTCGCCAACCAGTTTAGGCACCTCGATACTCGCCTTGCCGTAGCGCTTCTCTTCAAATTCACTTTCAACCGCACTTGGTTCGAGGTTTATCTCGATAGTATGTGCACCATGCATTTTCGCATCGTGAACAAAGCCTGCCGCTGGATAAACAACACCTGAAGTTCCGATAGAGATAAACAGATCCGCTTCTTCCAGTGCGGAATAAATGTCGCCCATTCTTAGTGGCATTTCGCCAAACCAAACAATATGTGGACGCATTTGTGCAGGGATTTGGCAGCAATGACAAAGTTCACCCGTTTCAATATCGCCTTTGTGCTCTACAACTTGATTGGATTCACTGCAACGCGCTTTTAAAAGTTCACCATGCATGTGAATAATGTTGTTGCTACCGCCTCTCTCGTGCAAATTGTCGATGTTTTGAGTAATGATGGTAACTTTGCCATCAAGCTTGTCTTCTAGCTCTCCTAGCGCCTTGTGGGCTGAATTGGGCTGAATGCTCTCACTTTGCAGGCCGTGACGACGCTTGTTATAGAAGGCTTGTACCAAGTCAGGATCTTTTGCGAACCCTTCAGGCGTCGCTACATCTTCGATTTTGTGGTTTTCCCATAGCCCGTCTTGTGCTCGGAATGTTTGTATCCCCGACTCTGCAGAGATGCCAGCGCCAGTAAGAATTACGATATTTCGATATGGGAAATGCATATAACGTCCTTTTAGATATGTCACTTTGTAACAGCTTAGCACTGTTCAAATTCCAACAATAGTTTTGGGGATTAGACCATAGTCTTAGGCAACTGAATTCATTGGCTATTTGTGACATAACTCGCTTGATAGTTGTGGTTGTTGTTACTCAAATTCTCTGTTTTGCTATCCATAGAAACAAAAAAGCGACCGAAGCCGCTTAGTTCTGTTCAACAGTTGTCTACTTGATGTGCTTTACCCCACCAAGTGAACAACGTTAGTCTTCGTTGATAGAAGAGATCTTATGGATAGAAAGATCCGCACCGTTGAATTCATCTTCTTCACTTAAGCGTAGGCCTGTTAGTTTGCTCAACACACCGTATACGATTAACGCGCCGACGAAAGCAACAGCAACACCTGCGACTGTACCAATCAACTGAGAAGCAAAGCTCACGCCGCCTAGACCCCAGAAAGCTTGTTGGCCGAAGATACCAGCAGCAACGCCACCCCAGGCACCACATACGCCGTGTAGAGGCCATACACCCAGTACATCATCGATCTGTGTTTTGTTTTGCATATAAGTAAATAGGTAAACAAACAGCGCACCTGCCACACCGCCCGTCACCAAAGCGCCAAGTGGGTGCATCAAATCTGAGCCCGCACAGATAGCGACGAGACCAGCCAAAGGACCATTGTGGATGAAGCCCGGGTCATTTTTACCTGCAATTAGAGCCGCAAGAATACCGCCAACCATGGCCATGAGTGAGTTCATTGCCACTAGGCCGCTGATGCCGTTGATTGCTTGAGCTGACATCACGTTAAAGCCAAACCAACCGACACATAAGATCCAAGAGCCTAGTGCTAAGAATGGGATATTCGATGGCGCGAAGTTGGTGTGTTTGCCTGCACGGATTCGACCTTTACGCATCCCTAAGAAGTAAACCGCAACCAAAGCAATCCAACCACCTACGCCGTGAACCACTACAGAGCCTGCGAAGTCATGGAACCCATAACCAAACTGGCCTTCTAGCCAATCTTGGAATCCAAAGTTGCCGTTCCAAATGATGCCTTCAAAAAATGGATAGATGAAACCAACCGTAAACAGTGTCGCAATCAAAATTGGGTAGAAACGTGCACGCTCTGCGATACCACCTGAAACGATCGCTGGGATTGCCGCAGCGAATGTCATTAGGAAGAAGAACTTAACCAGTTCATATCCGTTGCCTTGCGAAAGTGTTTCTGCGTCTGCAAAAAAGTGTGCACCGTAAGCAACCCAGTAACCGATAAAGAAGTAAGCAATGGCGGAGACACCAAAATCCGACAGGATCTTAACGAGCGCGTTTACTTGGTTCTTCTTTCGAACGGTACCGACTTCTAGAAAAGCAAAGCCAGCGTGCATCAAGAAAACCATGATGGCACCGAGTAATAGGAATAAAGTATCTGAACTTTGGGTAAGGGTTTGTACTGCACTATGAACTTGAGTCACCGTTTCACTCATTAAAGCATTCTCCTTCGCTTTATCTGATTTGCACTGATATCGTGCGATTCAATGTTGTAATTAATTAAAGACTCAACAGTGAACGCAAGATGCGTTCCAAGTGTGAAGGGTAATTTTCGTGCAACAGGTTTTACTTTTAAATTATTGATTAATAGCGCATAAATTTATTAGTGCACTTTCTTGGTTCTTAATAAGCGTAAAAATTGAAACAAGAATTGCACCAATTAAGGGAGTTGCACCATATTGAAGCGGTCAATACCATGCTTCATTCAGTTTTGTTGCTGATTAGAAACAAAAAGCCCAATGACCGAAATCATTGGGCTTTCAAAAGGACTATTGTGCTAGATAATTCGCTATCTAGTAAGTCTATGCTCGACTACAAGTTTGGACCTGTTGTCGGGTTTTGCGGTAGGTTTTGACTTAAACGCTGCATACCTTGATACATACGAATAAACCAAACCACAATCGCAACACCACCAAACAACATGCCGACATACGGGATGTAGTAAGCGATGTCATCGATAATGTGGTTTTGATACCAGTAATCGTTAACACCGATCAACACGCCATTAGAGGTCGCTACTGTCACGATAAGTACAACAAAGAACGTCAAGTTCAAGAAGAACGAGCGAATCAAGCCGTAGTAATGGGTATCCACTACTTCGCCGTCTTCACCTTTATCTAAACGATAGCCCGCGTAGATGATGGCAACCACACCAGAGAGAAGACAAGTAAATGGCGTAAAGCAGCTTAGTATGTAAGCGACCCAAATACCTTTATGAGGTTTGTTCATTCTTATTCACCCCTTCCGTTTTCTCTGTTGCTGCGTTAGCGCTTTGTTCAACGCCGTTTTTCTCTTGTTCCATCACTTCTTTGTACCAAAGATCATGGTGCTCTTTAGCCCAAGTCTCATCAACTTCGCCTGTTACCATGCCTTCTAGTGCCCCTTCCATACCGAACAAGCCGATGTAGATGTGGAACACGAAACCACAGATAAGGATCAAAGCAGCCAACATGTGGACTAGGTTTGAGAGCTCCATATCTCGACGGGTTTGACCGAAGATTGGGAAGTCTAAAACCAAGCCACTGATCGCAGCCACACTACCCATAACAATCAATAGCCAGAACAGTGCTTTTTCACCCGCGTTCGAAAACTCTGCAGATGGATGAGAACCTTTATGTTTCCCGACCATACCACCCAGTTTCATGAACCACTGTACATCGACCATCTTGAAAATAGACTTGCGCCACCACTTGATGAGAACAGCCATCAACAGCACATAGAAAATCGGGCCGATGTAGTTGTGGTATTGCTTCGCCAATAGAACGATGAAGCCCCAAAGGTCTGTTGGAATGTACGGCTTCAAGAAGTGCTTACCGTAAACCAACATCAAACCACTGAACGCCAGTGTTAAGAAGGTAAACGCCATACTCCAGTGCAAGGCACGGTCTAGTCGAGACCAACGTTTGATCTTACGGCCTGTTCTTGGCGCGCTTAGCATTAGCGGGCCAATCACAACGTACATCAAAGTCACGAAAGCAATACTGCCAAAGATAGCGACGGCACCGGCTGGTGACATCCACTTCTCTTTCAATATGTACCACGTTTGACCTGGAGTACTGATCAACACACCATGCTCAGCTGATTGAGATGTGGTGTAACCTTCCTCACCGTTTCTCACTTGTCGCCAAAAATCGGCGCCAGCAAGTTGTGTGATTTCTCGTTGAGCAGAGCTCGATTGAGTTTGTGATGAGTTCGTCTCAGATGCATGACTCATAGGAGAAAGCATTGTTAGTGCTGCCAACATTGGCAGCACTACAAGGAAGAGACGCTTAAACATTGTAAGCATATGTCTCTCCTACTTAGCTCTTAGTCGCATCGTAAGAAAGGTCGTTGCCGTCTGTCCAACCTGCACCTTTCGCACCACGTTCAACAACACGCTGACGGAAAACATCAGAAACTTTCTCTGCGTCACCCGCTAGCAGTGCCTTAGTTGAACAAAGCGAAGCACACATTGGCAGTTTGCCTTCAGCAATACGGTTCGCACCGTATTTTTGACGCTCTTCAACAGAACCTGGCTCTGTTTCTGGGCCGCCAGCACAGAAGGTACACTTGTCCATCTTACCGCGCTCACCAAACGCTTCCTGTTTAGGGAATTGAGGTGCGCCAAACGGACAAGCAAACAAGCAGTAACCACAACCAATACATAGGTCTTTATTGTGAAGTACGATGCCGTCTTCTGTATGTTCAAAACAGTCTGCAGGACAAACTGCCATACATGGCGCATCAGTACAGTGCATACACGCTACTGAGATAGAGTTTTCACCTGGTTCGCCATCGTTCAGTGTCACAACGCGACGACGTTGAATACCCCATTCCAGAGCATCATCATTTTCATTCTTACATGCAGTGACACAACCGTTACATTCGATACAACGCTTGGTGTCACAAAGAAATTTCATTCTAGCCATTTTAAGACTCCTTACGCTTTACGAATATTACAAAGGGTTACTTTCGTTTCCTGCATCAAGGTGACAGGGTCGTAACCGTATGTGGTTGCTGTGTTAGCAGCTTCACCAATAACGTAAGGATCAGTGCCTTCTGGGTATTTAGAACGCAAATCTTCGCCTTGGAACTTACCACCGAAGTGGAATGGGATGAATGCCAGACCCGGTTTCACACGACGTGTAACCATCGCTTTCACCTTAATACGGCCCTTCTCTGCACCCTCAACCCAAACATCGTCACCGTCTTTAAAGCCGATGTCGTTTGCATCTTTCGGGTTCACTTCAACAAACATCTCTTGCTGTAGTTCTGCTAGCCAAGGGTTAGAACGGGTTTCTTCACCACCACCTTCGTACTCAACCAAACGACCAGAGGTCAGGATAATCGGGTATTCGCCAGATTTGTCTTGCTCTTGAATCGACTTGTAAAGCGTAGGAACACGGAAGATAGCTTCTTTGTCGTCCCACGTTGGGTAATCAGCAACTAGGTCGCGACGTGGCGTGTAAAGTGGCTCACGGTGCAGTGGTACACGGTCTGGGAATGTCCAAACAATCGCACGTGCTTTCGCATTACCAAATGGGATACAGCCGTGTTTAATTGCCACACGTTGGATACCACCTGAAACGTCAGTCTTCCAGTTTTTGCCTTCAGCAGCCGCTTTCTCTTCTGCAGTTAGATCATCCCACCAACCCAGTTGTTTCAGTAGTTTGTCACTGAACTCTGGGTAGCCGTCTTTGATCTCACAGCCTTTCGAGTAGCTGTCTTCTGCCAGTAGGCTTTGACCTTCAAACTCAACACCAAAACGAGTACGGAAGTTACCACCACCTTCAGCAACCGTCTTAGACGTATCGTAAAGGATGTGTGTACCCGGATGTTTCATCTCTGGTGTGCCCCAACATGGCCAAGGTAGACCGTAAGTCTCGCCATTTGCTGGACCGCCTTCTGCTTCTAGAGACGTTTTGTGGAATGTGTGCCAATTCTGTTGGTGCTCTTTCAAACGCTCAGGGCTTTGGCCTGTGTAGCCGATTGTCCACATACCTTTGTTGAATTCACGTGTAATATCTTCAATCAGTGGTTGGTTGTTCTCAACACGGATGTTTTTGAACAGCTGATCAGAGAAACCAAGCTTCTTAGAAAGCAGGTACATGATTTCGTGGTCAGGTTTAGATTCGAATAGAGGATCAACAACCTTGTCACGCCACTGTAGAGAACGGTTTGACGCCGTTACACTGCCGTAGGTTTCAAACTGAGTCGTTGCTGGTAGCAGGTAAACGCCGTCGGTACGATCATTCATTACCGCTGCAACCGTTGGGTATGGGTCAACAATAACCATCATATCCAGCTTCTGCATCGCTTTTTTCATCTCTGGACCACGAGTCTGAGAGTTCACCGCGTGACCCCAGTAGAACATGGCACGGATGTTTTCGCGTTGGCGAATCTTGTCTTTGTCTTCAAGTACGCCATCAACCCAACGAGATACAGGAATACCTGCACTGTTCATTGGTTTTTGACCGCCGTATGCGTTGTCGTCGAAACGGCCTTTCACCCAGTCAAAGTCGATATCCCAAACTTTTGACCAGTGACGCCAAGAACCTTCAGACAAGCCGTAGTAGCCTGGAAGTGTGTCTGACAGTACGCCAAGGTCAGTTGCGCCCTGTACGTTATCGTGACCACGGAAGATGTTTGCACCGCCGCCTGATTTACCGATGTTACCTAGCGCAAGCTCAAGTACACAGTAAGCGCGTGTGTTGTTGTTACCAGTCGTGTGCTGAGTACCACCCATACACCAAACGATACAACCCGGACGGTTTTCAGAAAGTAGTTTCGCGGTGTGGTATACGTCTTTTTCACTAACACCAGTTACGCGTTCAACTTCTGCTGGGTTCCACTTCGCGACTTCTTCACGGATCTCGTCCATGCCGAATACACGTTGTTTAATGAACTCTTTGTCTTCCCATTGGTTTGCAAAGACGTGCCATAACACACCCCAGATAAACGCAACGTCAGAACCTGGACGAAGAGAAACGTAGTGATCTGATTTCGCAGCAGTACGCGTACGACGAGGATCCGCAACAACGATCTTACAGTTGTTCTTCTCTTTCGCGATCAAGATGTGTTGCATCGCTACTGGGTGAGCTTCTGCTGGGTTTGAACCAATGAACAGCATCGATTTACAGTTGTGCATGTCATTGAACGAGTTTGTCATTGCACCGTAACCCCAAGTGTTCGCAACACCGGCTACTGTGGTTGAGTGACAAATACGTGCTTGGTGGTCAACGTTGTTGGTGCCCCAAAGCGAAGCCATCTTACGGAATGCATAAGCTTGCTCGTTACTGTGTTTCGCACTACCTAGGAAGTAAACTGAATCAGGGCCAGACTCTTTACGAAGTTCTAGCGCTTTGTTACCGATCTCTTCAATCGCTTGTTCCCAAGAAAGCTTCTTCCACTTACCGCCTTCCAATTTCATTGGGTACTTAAGACGACGTTCACCGTGGCCGTGCTCACGAAGTGCTGCACCTTTCGCACAGTGTCCACCAGCGTTGAATGGGTGATCGAATGCAGGCTCTTGACCTGTCCATACGCCATTTTGAACTTCAGCGTAGATACCACAACCCACAGAACAGTGAGAACAGATAGTACGTTTCACTTCTGTTTTCGCTTCTGGATCGACTGATTTAGCCTGTGCTTTCTTCATCATACCTGGTGCAAATAGACTTGCGCCTACCACTGCGCCACCAGCAGCTAATGAAGTGTTTTTCATGAAGGCACGTCGAGACACACCTAGCTGATTGGTTTCTTTGCTCACACTATCGGAGCGTTTGACAAGTTTCATCCGTTATCTCCTAAAGTGTGTCGTAGTAATCGCGAATGTGTTGCGTCTCACGATACCCTGTCTTCTTCACGTCTTCTTTCGAAATTTCAACAGTTTCTGAAGCGGTTGCCACTTTAGTTGTACCAGCGACAACGGCACCAGCAACGGCTGCAGTCGTCAAGCCTTTGAGTAGATCCCTACGGCTTGTATTTATATCTTTATTATCTTTCATCATTGCTTCCTTACCTTACGGTAGATCTTTTTTTGGAGGCTTAATGCCCCTCTATCGATATAATCGCGTACTGCTCGATTACTCGTAATCAGTGACGTTTTTCACATCAATCTTTAATTTGTGCTTACTGCTTTTTGTATTCACGCTAAAACGCACTTGTTCTAACGTTAAGAATGCTTCACACAGTTGAGCGGCCGATTTGTAGAAGTTCGCGCTTTCTGCCCCTTCAAGCTGACGCGTGAAAGAGTTAAACCAAGGGCCAAGGTGCTTATTGAATACCGCCTGTTGCAGTGCTTCTTCTTCAGCCGTTAGCATCGCCATCACTTCACACAGTGCTGCGATATGATCTTCCGGCTCTTTCACTTGATCGTCACGCTCAATGCCTAAAAGCTCTAAGTCATGACGAATCTCTGCCAATGGTTTTTCCATCATGGCGCCAGTGCGATGCCAAGAACCAAATGGAACGACTTCTCCACGCCCAATACCGATGAACAAATCTTGATATTCGTCTTCAAGAGCTTCACGGTTTGATTCTGTTGCCGCTTGTTGAATGGCAATCCAAGCCTTTTGCATTGCGCTTTCAGACGCTTCAATATCGAGTGTTTTTAGAAAGTCGATCACCTCTTCAGAAGGTGCGCTGCGAAACAGTGCGGATAGAACCAAATAGATCTCAGTTCTTAGTGTCTGTTCTTGTGCCTGATCCAAATTCGTTTCCAAGGCTAACTCCTAGTATTTCAATTGTTTCAATGGGTCTTGAGCCATTGAATCGAACATATCCACCACACGGCAGTCTTCACACATAGCAATACGATTAATCGCTGCTTCATCTGAAAAGTGAGAGTGACCGCGTAACTTGTTCTGTAACATGTCAATCATAGACTGAGGTGCGAATGGTTTATGGCAACGTACACATTCCGCAGCTTTCTCTTCATGAATCACAACTGCTTTTTGACGTTCTTCTTTTACCCAGTTCATACGAGGCGTAAGAGTCAGAACATTTTCAGGACATGCCTTTTCACACAAGCCACATTGAATACAGTCTTGTTCTACAAATTTAAGTGATGGAGAAGCCCCGTCGGTATGAAGCGCACGTGTCGGACACACAGCCACACAGCTCATACATAACGTACAATCTTTGCTATCACACGAAACGTTGCCGTAAGGTGCGTTTGACGGAAGCTCAACAATATTTTCAACAGGAATACGAGCTGAAGACATCGCATCAAGTGCTGTAAATAGACGTTGGCGCTTGTTGCCTTGAAGATCGCCAAGTGCAAGGTCGAATGAATCCACACAAAGTGTTGGAGGACATTCACGTAGAGATTCTAAGTACAGAATATCGATGGTTTCTTTTGGAATACCGATTTGATCTAGTAGTTCTTGAGCAATCCCTACTTCGTTATTCAGAACACGAATGATCGTTTCTGGCATAAAGCGAGATGCGGCAAACAGAACCTGAGTTGCGCCATTAACTAAAGCTGCAAACCAAGTATCGATACCAATAGATGGCAGTTCTTCTACGACAATTGGAATCACGTTATCTGGTAGCGCCTTAAGTGCCATCACGTTATAGGTTTCATGACGCGAGCTACAGATAAGCACTATGGGATCCAGACCGCCCGCTTGCTCATAGTTCGCTAGCGTACGTTCAATAAACTTTTGAGTGTCGTCAGGGTTTGGAAGCGCATAGGTAATCGCTTCTGTCGGACAGCTCGTTGCACAAGTACCCACGCCTTGACATAGGTAAGGGTTAATCTCGATCTTATGACCCGTCTTATCTGAGCCTTCACTTGAAAGTGCACCAGCAGGACAAGCATCAACACAACGCTCACAACCTTTAACACCACGAGAACTGTGTGCACATAGGTCTGTGTCCAAACGGAAGAACTTAGGCTTATCAAACGTGCCCATTAACGTAGGAATTTCTTCTAACGCTTCAGCCAGTTTTGGATAACCACGACCTACTGGGTAATAACCAGGAACAGGCACTTCTTCAGTCATGCAGCTATTCAGACATAAGTCCAAAACCACATCAAAACAGTCATGATTGATTGCTACTTTTGCAAGGTTATTGGTTCGGCCTTTGTTTTCGATTAGAACTTCGAACGTACCAAGGAACCCTGAAACCTGAACAGCATTTGCGTAGTAAAGCTCTGACTCAGTATTCGTCGCCTTCACACCATCTGTCGAAAGCAGTGTTAGGCTTGTTAACTGAGGTAATTGAGCCGCAGCACTTTCAATGATCGCAGTTGGACCAATAACAAGTGTATTACCGCCGCTTTCGTAGCTAACAGTAGGTGGAATCAGATTTGTTAACTCAACTGTATTTTCAAATGCATACAGTCTTGCTTTAGCGTTATTTGAATTTGCTTGTTCTAATAATTGTTTAAGCATTGCTCAGTTCCATCTTTGGACATGGATAATCTGTTCAACCTTTATTGTAGTAAGCGAGAGAGAACTTGCTGAGTAATCCGTTAACAACTAACCCTTTAGCCAGTGTGTCGTTCGTCAGACCGTGAACTCGTCTATCTACAAAAAAGTTGATAATGAACGTTATTTTGCAAATGCCATGCCAATTTAATATGCCTTATATTTCAGTGATTTAATCCTATATAACGTTTATTGTGCGTATAAAAAAACCGCTTGGGACATTTTGTCGCAAGCGGTTCATTGAGTGTTTAGTCAAAATGTACCTATTCTTTGTGTGGTATATTTTGTCCCACCTCTTTAAGGTCTGCTTCGTCTGACATTGTAGCGTTATTATCCGATACTGTGTTTTTACACAGTTCTTTTTCTTGTTCGGTTATTTCGGCACTTTCTGACGTTTCAAGTTTATTATCAGATACCTCAAGATCGCTTTCAGAATTTTCTAAAACTTCACCTTCGTCTTTATTATCAATGATTTGCTCTTCTTCTGGCGCAGTTTCTTCTTCCGTTTTGTCTTTAACCCAATCACGCAAGGTTTCCGCAACCCCTTCAGAAAGAGACTTCAAATTACTGTAATCGTCGTCGTAATCATCTAAACCATCACGAACGTTGAATTCTTCTGAGAGGAATAATTTACGCAATGCCGCTTTTTTTACGCTTTCTGAAGCTTCTGACACCAATAATTGAGCAACAGACAAGTCTTCAGTCGTTTCTGATGCTATCTCCTGAGAGTCAATAGTTTGAGAATCGACAGCGTGTTCTGGAGACTCTTTTTCCAAAGTTCCACGTTCTAGTGACTCCGATGTTTCTGCGTCTATAGATGAAGCAGCAGACGAAGCCTCAGTGGAAGTAAGCTCAGTTTCCTCAAGCGTTTGTTGCGCTTCTAAAGGTTGGTCGGTTGATTCATCAAGCTTTCGTTGAGACCAACGGCTAAAAAAGTTAGTTGCCATTTGATCGACCCGCGCCTTTACGTTTCTTACGTCTTGCTTCTAATAACTCGCCATGACGACCGATGAATGCTTCCATCCAAGCTTGTACAGGCAATGGCATGTCGTAAGACAATACTTGGTTATCTCCGTCCATGTATTGGCCTGCGACTGTTTGTGATGCTGTCAGTAATTGAATAATAGGTTTACCGGAGTCAACATTATCCATAACTAAGAATAGCTTAGGTTGCTGAGAGCTTAGATTGAAGCGGTAGTCGGTACGTTCGTCTTTGTGCAACTGAAGCAAACATACGTCTGGGGTTTCATGTTCAGGTGATAATTCAAAACCGATGAGTTCCCATTGAGTTGTTACCCAAATGCCAGTTTTGATCTCTTTCTCTATTCTTTGGACACCGATTGGCCAAGCTGCTTCTGTTTTTTCATATTGTTCTTTGAATTCTTTTATCTCAGACATACTTCACCCAATTGATTTTCTTTGGTCTGAATGCACTTAGGACATTTTGTACTGTGCGCAATCATATACACCCCATAAAGCAATAAACACGCCAATACATTTTAAGTCCTGCTCCGTCTTTAGTGCGTTTGTCGTAAAGTTACCCCTATAACGTTAGTCGATCGCGCTGGTTTGAGACAGTTAGTCTCGGTGAACTCTCATATTTTGCGCTATTTTAATCGAATGCTTCATGTTTTCTCGAATAGCCGCTATTTTGGAATGAGAATTGCTAAATGCTTGAGTTAAAGCTAAGACTGACTAAGTGACAGAGAACGCATGTATTCTAAAGAGTCGTATGATGACTCTTGCCTAACTTCTTATCCCTTATAATCGCTATCTCATTAAGTAGGACGTGACTGTGGTAAAACCAAACATAATAAAAACCAGTGAAAACCCACTTCAGACCATCGAAGTTGAAGTGTTTGATGAATATGGCGAAAAGCTAACGAAACAAATTGCGTGCGAGCGCCCTCTTACCGTTATGTTGAACTGGAAAGAGATCGTAACTCTAATGACATTGGGTTCACGCCCGGAAGCATTAGTCTTGGGTTATTTGAAAAACCAAAGCTTCCTTTCTGATCCAGAAGCCGTTGAATCAATCATCATCGACTGGGAAACCAGCTCAGCAGCGGTTATCACCAAAGAAGATACGAGCCAACTTGAGCAAGCGCTTAAGAAGAAGACAGTTACCTCTGGCTGTGGCCAAGGTACCATGTATGGCAACGTGATGAAGCAATTGGAAGATTACCAAGTGCCTCAAACCAAGATTAAGCAATCTGAAATCTATACGGCTCTAGAAGCGCTGACTCATTATAACGACACCTACAAGAAAGCGGGTGCGGTTCATGGCTGTGCTGTTTGCAAAGACGACAAGGTTCTATCGTTTGTTGAAGATGTTGGCCGACACAATGCCGTTGATACATTGGCTGGTGAGATGTGGCTTAACAAAGAGACAGGTGAAGATAAGATCTTCTACACCACAGGCCGTTTAACGTCTGAGATGGTGATTAAGGTTGCGCAGATGGGAATCCCTGTTCTACTGTCACGCTCTGGCGTTACACAAATGGGCTTAGATTTAGCGCAGAAGTTCGGCATAACAACGATTGCTCGTGCTAAAGGCTTGCGCTTCCAAGTCTTTACAGGTGCAGACAAGATAGATTTTGACGTCAAAGGCGAGCAGTAAACGTAAAGTTAACTCGTGCTTAGTTAATTTGTTAAATGGGTGCAGTATCAGCTGCACCTTTTTTATATCCTTAAGTTTCCATTCCAATTCGTCCCCGATACAGGTTTCACGCTTCAGACCATCTAAACCTACACGTATCATGTCTTAAATTAGCTTTTCCTAAAGCAAATCTTGATTTAACACTCCAATAAGCTATTAGTTACATATTCATCAATTTAATGAATCTATTAATAAAAGTTAAAGATGAATATCAACGTCACCGGCTTAAAGGGAATTAACCATGAGTAATCAATCGGAACCTCAGCGTAGACCGCTGTCTCTTTCTATTCGCAGTAAGTTTATTTTAATCAACCTCACCCTGTTTATTTCTGTTTTTATCTATGCCATCTACGAGCAGTTCAGCTTAGACAAATTGGAATCACTGGAGCTCGCTGCGACCGAAAACCTCAGAAGCTCAGTCGATTTATTAACGCTTAGGCGACATGAGAAAGACTTCTTGTCTCGACACGATCAAAAATACGCAGAGCGTTTCGATAAAACTGCCGACACATTGAATCAAAGATTGGTGACGTTGAACCAAACCCTAACCTCGCACGAGCTTCACCTTACCGATCAAATGACTAAAATCTCCGATACCCTTCATCAGTACCAGAAACAGTTCCATCAGATCGTCAATCAAGTGAACGACATTGAACGCACAACCCCACCTTTAGGCTTTGTCGCAACCCTCGATGGAAAAAGAACAGCGCTGAAATCAGCAATCGAATCAGAATCAAGTTTGGCACTGGAACTTGCGTTGTTAGAGCTGATCGAAAAAGACTTCCATTACCTCGCACATATTAATAGCCAAACGAATGCGGCGTTAACCAATGCTCTTGTTGAGTTTGAACCCTACTCCCAAACTTCGATTGCGACTGAACAAGCCTATTCCGAATATAAGGCCGCGGTTGAAACTCTGTTGGTTGCTAACAGCAATCTAGGTTTGTCTGCAGAGTTGGGGCTTAGAGGCGCCTTACGTAGTAATGTTCATCAAACAGAACAAGCCGTTGAAGAAGTGCAGAATGAGATAAGCCAAGCGATTACAGCGGCAGTTAGAAACACACAAAACATGTTACATCTGTTTGGTGCAGCTATCGTCGCTCTGCTTTCTCTGTTATTGGTGTTCATCGGTCGCAACATCCTGGGTCGTATCAAAGCGATAAACGTGATGATGGAGTCTATTGCAAATGGAGATGGAGACTTAACTGTCAGAATGAACGCCAAAGGTAACGACGAACTGGCTCAACTTGCTCACTCGTTCGATACCTTCATCAATAAACTGCACGGCAACATCAAAGAGCTATCCGGCGTGATGACGGTGCTGACAGACAGTTCATGCAGTTCTGAAGAAGCGGCAGTCAAAAGCATGAGCAATGCAGAGAAACAAAAGCAGCAATCTGAATCGGTAGCGACGGCAGTTAACGAGTTAGTGATGACGAGTAATGAGGTGACGGCGAATATCGAAAATGCCGCAACCAATGCCGAGAAGATCAAAGAAAATGCCCATCAAGCGCTACAAAAGACACAATCAACCAACGACAGTATTAATGTCTTAGTAGAAAACATTGCAGAGTCTCAGGATCTCATCGTTCAGCTTGAAGAACAAAGCCGTGAAATCAATCAGGTGGTGACGACTATTCAAGGTATTGCTGAGCAAACTAACCTATTGGCACTTAATGCTGCGATTGAAGCGGCGCGTGCTGGCGATCATGGACGAGGTTTCGCTGTGGTAGCATCCGAAGTACGAGAGCTTTCACTAATGACCAATGATTCAACCCATCAAATAGAATCTACGATTCATGGTTTAACCACTGGGATAGACAAGACCGTCGCTAAGATGACAGCGAGCTTAGAACAAACTGAGCTGGTGAAAAACCAAACCAAAGACGTGGTGAATGCGATAGAAGGAATACACTTTCAAGTTGGCGAGATGTTTGACTTAAACAGCCAGATCTCAACAGCGTCTGAAGAGCAATCGATGGTTTCGGTTGAGATTGACCGAAACATTACTGATATCGCTCACCTTGCTAGTGATACCTATACTGTGGTTTCTGGGTCGGTGCGTTGCAGTGAACAAGTCTCGAGTGTGAGTGTGAAGCTAGAGAAGATTGTCGCGCAATTTAAGTATTAGTGAATAGCGCAAGCTAGTTGATTCGTGTGGTATGGAAAAACAAAAGGCCTCTATCTTATTACCAAGATAGAGGCCTTTATAATTTTGAATACGTACTAACGTGTTATTACGTATCAGCTCTCGCTACACGGTATTAGCCGCGTGCTTTCAAGAACTCAGCGTAAGTACCGCGGAAATCGTTGATCTTGCCATCTTTGATTTCAAGGATACGAGTTGCAAGCGAGTCTACGAATACACGGTCGTGAGATACGAAGAACAATGTGCCTTTGTAGTTCTCAAGAGCCAAGTTAAGCGCTTCGATAGATTCCATATCCATGTGGTTTGTTGGCTCATCCATTAGAAGGATGTTTGGTTTATGCATCATGATCTTACCAAGAAGCATACGACCTTGCTCACCACCAGAGATAACCTTTACAGATTTCTTAATGTCGTCTTGACCAAATAGCATACGACCTAGGAAGCCACGAACAACTTGCTCGTCTTCGCCTTCTTGACGCCATTGGCTCATCCAATCAAACAGGTTCATGTCTTGTTCGAAGTCATGTGCGTGATCTTGAGCGTAGTAACCGATGTTTGAGTTTTCAGACCACTTGTACTCACCAGTGCGAGGCTCAAGAGCGCCAGCTAGTGTGTTAAGTAGTGTTGTTTTACCCACACCGTTCTCACCGATGATAGCAACACGCTCACCTACTTCGAAAATACCGTCGAACTTGTTGTATAGGTCTTCTTCAAAACCTTGAGATAGGTTTTCAACCACAAGTGCGTTACGGAATAGCTCTTTAGACTGTTCGAAACGGATGAATGGGTTTTGACGGCTAGACGCTTTAACTTCGTCTAGTTGGATCTTATCGATCTGCTTAGCACGAGACGTTGCTTGCTTCGCTTTCGATGCGTTAGCAGAGAAACGAGATACGAACGTTTGAAGTTCAGCAATTTGCGCTTTCTTCTTAGCGTTGTCAGACAGTAGACGCTCACGAGCTTGAGTCGCAGCCGTCATGTACTCATCGTAGTTACCTGGGAATAGACGAAGTTCGCCGTAATCAAGGTCAGCCATGTGTGTACAAACAGAGTTTAGGAAGTGACGGTCGTGCGAAATGATGATCATTGTGCAGTTACGTTGGTTTAGCGTGTCTTCCAACCACTTGATGGTGTCCATGTCCAGGTTGTTCGTTGGTTCGTCAAGAAGCATGATATGCGGGTCTGCAAACAGCACTTGAGACAATAGAACACGAAGTTTCCAACCCGGTGCTACTTCGCTCATCAGACCGAAGTGCATTGATTCTTCAATACCTACCGCTAGAAGAAGCTCACCAGCTTTAGCTTCTGCCATGTAACCGTCCATTTCAGCGAACTGAACTTCAAGGTCAGCCACTTTCATGCCGTCTTCTTCGCTCATTTCTGGCAAAGAGTAAATGCGGTCACGCTCTTGCTTAATAGCCCAAAGCTCTTTGTGACCCATGATAACCGTGTCGATTACCGTGAATTCTTCGTAAGCAAACTGGTCTTGGTTTAGCTTAGCAACGCGCTCGTTTGGATCGTAGCTTACGTTACCAGCACTTGGCTCAAGTTCACCAGATAGGATCTTCATGAACGTCGATTTACCACAGCCATTCGCGCCGATTAAACCGTAGCGGTTGCCTTCGCCGAACTTAACTGAAATATTTTCGAAAAGTGGCTTAGCGCCGAATTGTTGGGTGATATTTGCTGTGGAGATCAATGCCATTACCTTTTTAATGTGAAAAACGCCGCAACGTTACTTGTTCAGGGCTTTAACTGCAAGTATTGATTGCAATTACTGGCCATTAAGTGAGTGATAACCTAGCCAAATCATAGTTTGAACTGACTCACATTTTTGGTTTTCTATTTATCGCCGTAAAACCGTCGATTTTAAGGAAAAACAAAATATCGAACAGCGCACCATAATGGGCGGTATATAACGTCCCAAATCATGCCAACCATTGAATATATCGTATGCTGATTGGTCACAGTAAAAGCCAACCCGATCAACGCAACAGAAGACATAATAAAGATGCTCAAATACTAGCCTAATCCCTGACAATTTCATGACAAAATCGCTCGAAACAGGAATAAAGTACTCGCCCCCGACACGGGGTTGGATTTCACAAAGTCAGATTATCTAACTATAGTAATCCTAACCTCATAATTCTAAGAGACTTTTATGCGTTCACTATCGCGCTTCTTAATCCTCACTTTGGCCATTCTCTCTTGGCCTAGTCATGCCAACTTGGAATATGACTTACAATCTCAGCCGCAGGTATCCGATTCTGCTGTTGATCTCGATGATCGAATTGATTCGTTACCCGACCCCCTCTTTATGGAGCCGTCGGACAGACGCCAAGTCAATATATTGCTCGCTGAAGTGCTACAAGTTCAAAAGCAGGAAATCAAAACCTTCGAGCAACAGATAAAAGCCTACAGAGCAAACAACGACGCCGAACAATGGTTTGCCGTTCAAACCAGCTACGTCACGTTGAATAGCTTGAATGTGAGCAAGCAACACCTGTTAGAGCAGACGAACTCCGCTAATAAAGAGCGCCTAACGGGTTTTGGCCCTTACGGCGTAACTCAATTTAAACAAGAGTGGGAATTAACCAAGCTCAACATTGAGTATCTTGTTTACTTCCAGATTCGTAGCTTTAAAGCGCTCGTTAAAGACATCTTTATTTCGCCAGTGCCTGTGATTGGTGCATCGTTAAAAGTGTTGTTTATCTATTTTGGTTTAGCGTGGTGGCTTGCCAACAGCACTCGCTTGATCGAATTGTTCAGAATTAATTTTCTTGAAGCGAAAACGAACCCTCCATTTTTAGTACGTGTGATCTGGTACATCAGCCGCGCTGATCGTGCGATTGCTTGGTTAATTGCGATTACGCTTTCTCTAAGAGTGCTCTCCAGCATCCCTAGCCTGCAACACCTGATTTTCCTTGAGATCTTCACTTGGTGGATTCTAGGTGGTTCGATTGCTATCAGCTTTATTTTGGAATTTGCGTATCGTTTGGGCCGCACATCTAATCAAGAAGTGATTGCGCTGCGCCTATCGACCATTCGCCGTTATGTTTGGAGCTTCATTGTTGCGGGTGTGACTTTGCAAATATCGAGTATCACGCTAGGCAAAGGCACTATCTATAGCTGGATCTACAGCGCCCTATTTTTCTGGTTTGTACTGGTTACCATTTCAGTGCTTAGATTATGGCGTGCGAAAGTCTTCGATACGCTGCAACACATCTCTGATCGTCCGGTATGGGTGAACTGGGCAGTAAACCGCAAGGATACCTTCTTACTTAATATATTGGCGACGGCCATTGGCATCGTATGGTTGAGTGTTTACAACTTCCAACACCGCATCATGGCCTTACTGTCTAATTACACACTGTTTAGCCAAGCTTTGGCGTACCTGTTTAGAATTGAAGTGGCTAAGCAGTCTGACCTTGACAAGAATCAGCAAAACTTGGTTCGAATCAAAGGCGATCAAACCTATGAATACATCCTACCGGGTAATATCGACAGCACGCTGATTGATTACGCCGGTGATGAGGTTAAGCAACTGTCTCGCTACTTGATGTCAGACAGCCCTGCTATCTGTATTGTTTCAGGTGAACGTGGTGTGGGCGCAACAACGCTGCTTTATACCCTGCTGCACAAAGTCTCTAACGCTGAGCCTGTCTACGTAAGTTGCCCTTACGCGGGTTACCAAGAGCTGTTAGCACATCTAGCGGTGAGCATCGGTTTGGAAGAAAAAGCGACTGAGATTCAGATCTTGGCGCATCTTCGTAAAAGCAAGACCACGTACCTGATTGCGATCGACAATGCACAACGTCTAGTTAAGCCAATGGTTGGCGGCTTGTCTGATTTGATCCGTTTAACCAACCTATTGCGCCGTTCTAAAAAGAACCACCGTATCGTGATTTCGATTGCTAAATCGAGCTGGCGATTTGTCGATCGTGCGCGTGGTGAACGTCTGCTGTTTGATTTGGTGTGTTTTCTACCACGTTGGACTGAGAAACAAGTCGGTGAGCTTTTAAACAGCCGTATCAATACGGAGCTTGAGAAGCCGTTATCGTTTGATGGTTTAGTGGTGCCTAAACAGTGGGACCAAGATGACATGAGCGAGGAAGATCGCGCCCGCCAAGGTTTCTACCGAATCTTGTGGCATTACTCTGATGGTAACCCTACCGTTGCTCTTCGCTTCTTCCGACTCTCTTTGAATCGAAACAAAGATACCGATCAAGCAGTGGTGCGCTTGTTCCATGTTCCTGAAGCACAGGAGCTGGAAAACATGCCAAAACCTATGTTGGCTGTGCTTCGTTCTATCGTGCAATTGGAAATCGCTTCTCCGGAAGTATTGTCTGATTGTACGCAGCTAAGTACGGCTGAGATAACCGGTATTCTGCGTTACTTTGAAAGCCGTGGTTATATTGGTTGGCATGAAGAAAAGGCTCGAATTTCCGAGCACTGGTTCCGCCACATTACTAACGTTCTCGACCGTCAACATCTACTGGTGAAGTAAAATGAAGAAGTTATTTATCCTACTATTTGTTGGCTTGGCAAGTGCTGTCAGTTTCCCGACCTTTGCGACGGAAGAGTTAGCCAATGTAGAAAACATCTCAAAGATAGCTAGCCTAGTGCGATGGAGCGGCGTGTTCTTCTCCATGATCGTTATTGCTGCGATGTGGTTACTGCTCAAGTTCATCAACTCAATGGTGACCAGTTTTGGTAGCCAATTCGTGCAATACCGAATGCTGCTACAGAAACTGCAGTCGTTTACTCAGTTCTTTATCTATGTGAGCACAGGTCTTATAGTGTTCATGATGAGCTTTAGAATCAACGACCAAATACTGGCTTTGATTGGTGGTACCCTCGCCGTGTCAGTCGGCTTTGCGCTTAAAGATTTGGCAGCTTCATTCATCGCGGGCATCACGGTAATGATTGATAGGCCCTTTCAAGTTGGTGACCGCGTCACGTTCGAAGGCAACTACGGTGATATCATTACCATTGGTTTGCGTTCAGTGCGAATGAGAACCCTGAACGATGACATCATTACCATTCCGAACAACAAGTTCTTAAATGAAGTGACCACCAGTGGTAACTACGGTGCGTTGGACATGCAGGTGGTGATTCCGTTTTACGTTGGTATGGATGAAGACATCACCCTAGCCCGCGATCTGATTCAAGAAGCGGCGTCTTCAAGTCGTTATATCCACTTGCCGAAACCTGTAACGGTTTTGGTTAAACAGACGATTACCGATAACTACCTAGCAATACAGCTAACTTGTAAGGCTTACGTTGTGGATACTGCGTATGAGAAGCTGTTTGAAACCGACATTACTTTGCGTGTGATGAAAGAGTTTAAGAAGCACAACATCAACCCACCGAAAATTTCAGTAGCGGCGCATTAGGCTTGATGCTTTAGACGTTTGTTGCTTATAGCAAATGACTAGCCATAAATAAAAACACCTCCGAACTTATCGCAAGTGCGGAGGTGTTTTTTATGAGCTTTTTATCTTTAAGCTAATAGTCCTATTGATGCTAAACCTTAAAGTATTTCAATTGCTCAGTAAGGTGTTCTGTAGTGTTCGCCATTTTCTGACTGTCTTCTGCGAGCGATTGTGAGGCTTGGAGTACCTCATTTGCAGCGAGATTAATCCCAGTAACACTTTCACTCATTTCAGTGGCTACCGTGCTTTGCTGCTCCGAGGCTGCGGCAATTTGTGCCACCATGTCATTGGCGTTATGCAGTTCATTCACAATCACATCGAGTTGTTGACGAGTTTCGTTAGACGCGACAACACTGTGATCAACCTTCTCGTTACTGCTTTGCATTGCCTTAAAGGTCCGTTCTGCTTGTTGAGTCAGTTTCTCAATCGTGGATTGCACTTCGTTAGTTGAATTTTGAGTGCGGCTAGCAAGATTTCGAACTTCATCAGCAACCACTGCGAATCCTCTGCCTTGCTCTCCTGCACGTGCCGCTTCTATTGCTGCGTTGAGCGCTAACAAGTTCGTTTGTTCTGATACATCACGAATCACACCAACGACTTGGCTTATTTCGGTGACGCCTGATTGAAGATCTCTGACTAAGTTGTTCGCGGTCGAAATGTTCTCTGAAACCTGAGATATAGTCTCAGACGTTACCTGCATGTTTTGGTCGTTCTGGTTTGCGTGGTCAACAACCTTATTGGTGCTCGCTGCGGTATTCTCGGCATTCACAGCGACATCGGAAATGGTTGCACTCATCTCTGTCATTGCAGTCGATAGTAATTCAAGCTGTGCATGTTGTGAGTTAACACTGGTTGCTGCTTCTTCACTGGCTTGAGCAATGTGGCTCGCCATGTTGCTGGACAAATCCGCCGATTCATTGGCTGTGCGAAGCGTGCTTTGCAGTTTGTCGAGCATGGTATCAATTTGCTGACTCATATCGCCCAGTTCATCTTTGCGTGTCATGTTCATGCGTACACGAAGATCGCCATCAGCAATTTTGTGGGTGTTGTCGATAAGCTTGTTAAGTGGCACTAGGATATTATTTGAAATTGCGTAACCCATCGCAAACAACAAGCCTGACAATACGACCGCAACCAATCCCTCTTTGAGCGCCAATGCATAGAACGCCTCTTGGATGTCCGCAACTAGGATGCCCGAGCCAACAATCCAATTCCACTCTGGGAACAGTTGTACGTAGGAGATCTTGTCTTTGAGTTCACCTTGCGGGCTCATCCATTGGTAATCAAGAAAGCCTTTCTCTTCTGGAGTACGAGAAATGGTGACCATCTCACGCCAGTGGTGTTTCCCCGCACCATCTTTAAAGTTACCCGCGTTCTTGCCATTGAGTTCAGGCTTTAATGGATGGATAACAACGTTGAGTTGCTGGTTTAAGATCCAGAAGTAATTGGTGGTGTCATAACGAAGGGTTTCGATCGCTTGAAGTGCTTGTTTCTTTGCGACCTCTTCACCGAGCACATTACGTTGGTTGTAATAGTAGCTCGCTAAGCTGACTGCAGTTTCGACTTGAGCACTGAGCTTATCTTGGCGCTCTTGCATGGAACTCGCACGCTGCTGCAATAGATTAAAAGTGGACGCCATTACCAATAGAACAACCGATAAAATGACGATGGAGACGAGTTTTGATTTGATAGATAAGTTACTTAATTTCATAGCTGGCTGACTTTATTATTTGTTTTGATTATGGATTTTCGGCCAAGGTATCAAAATTTCGTACAGTTCAGATGATATGCATCAAGATCAAAAGATATACACTGTGTTACATAACCAAAAAGAGGTGCTCGTCAAACCGGCAGAGGTTGAGATTTGGTTTGAGATAGATTAATAGTGCGGAATTTTCGTGCTTGGGCTAAAACGTTCGTGCAATAGCCCAGGCGCGTTAGAAATATTATCAGATGATGATATCAGTGAATTGGTTCTTAGAACTTATAGGTTTGATACTAGCAATTGAGGCGTCGCTTTCTGTTGAAGATAGATACTAAAGCAACTTCCCTTACCTACCTCCGATTCAACTCGGATCTCGCCGCCAGTTTGGCTCAAGATACTCTGAGACACTGACAACCCTAAGCCTGTGCCATCACGTTTGGTGGTATAGAAAGGCGAGAAAATACGTTTCAGTTGTTCTTCCTTAATACCGCAGCCTTCATCTTGAACATGAACGATAGCGCCGTGAGACACGCCATTTTCAACCCAGTCTTCACTCGAAATGGTTAACGTGCCCTGACCGTCCATTGCATGAATCGCGTTCATTTGTAGGTTAACCAGAATCTGTAGCAATTGGTTTCGATTGACTTCGACTGAGGTTTTAGCGTTCAGCTGTGATACGTACACAATGCCTTTCTTCTTCGCACCTGTTTTTACGAGCGTAATACTTTCATCGACAATTGGATTGATATGTTGCCACGTAATTTCGTCTTGTACGCCACCGTGACGGCTGTATTGAAGCAGGCTTCGTGTGATATTTCGAATTCGGTCAATCTGCTCCATGATCGCGTGGACTTCCTCGTCTACACGGCTCACTTCATCGCCCAGTTCAAACTTCATCAGTTCAACGTTGCCAAGAATCACGGCGGTTGGGTTATTGATCTCATGAGCAATGCCTGCTGTTAATTCACCTAACGCGGCTAGCTTTTCATTGACCACCAGCTTATCTCTGGCTTGATTGAGAAGCTTGATATGCAGTTCGAGTTCTTCAGTTTTCTCTTTCAAACTCGCGGTACGAGAATGCACTTTGCACTCTAGTTCAGACGCCGCTTGTTGAATCTCTTGATTGCGCTCGTGCAGTAGATCCAACATCTTGTCGAATTGTTTAGCGAGCAGTGTCAGTTCGTGTTGATCATCCAAACCTAGCGTACCAATGCGCTTGTCTTGCCCCATCTGTACTAGCTTGACGACCTTATGAATGCGTTCAATTGGGTTAAAAAGATCACGCGCACCACGGTGAACGATCAAGCCGGATGCCAACAGCAGCAACACAATGGTAATGCTGATTTCGCCAAGGTTGGTCAAGTAGGTTTCTATCAGCGGCCAAATCAAATAACCGGTGTAAAGCATGCCAATCACATTGTTAAACTGGTCATGGATTGGTTGGTAAGCTGTGATATACCAAGCATCGTAAACATACGCTCGATCTAGCCACTCTTTACCTTCATTCAAGACTTTCGAGTGAACCTCGTGAGAAACACGTGTACCAATCGCGCGCCCTACACTGTCTTCACTGCTCAAAGGCACGTTGGTGCTGACGCGAAGATCATCAAGGAAGACCGTGACCGTACCAATATGACGATTAAACCCTTCTCGTTGTGGATAGATAAGGTTACTGATTTGGTCAACAAGTTGAGTGCTGTTATTCAGTAAGATCCCACCATCCAGAAAACCAATCACATGATCATGTTCATCTTTGATGGATACAACGGTTCGGCTTACCAATCCGCGAGTCTCGACCTCTTGCCCGTTGAGCATCGGAACTTCCGCTTTTTTAGCGAGGTCACGATCGAGATAATTGAGTTCATTACGGCTTAAGACACTGAAAAATGAAGGCTTGTGAGTTAAGTTTAGATATTCGAGTTTCTTTTCCATGCTCTCGACACTGCGCCAGCGCAGAAAATCGAGCTCATAGCGAGATTTGTTCTCAGACACCCAGCGAGTTAGCTCTTCGTGTGAAAGATCACTCGCGAGTTTGGTTCGAAAGTTATAAGACTCGGCGAACGCACGAACGTTGTATGCTTGCTGATTTTGGATCAGGTGAATACTGTTATCGGCAACATCCAAACGCTCATCGACATCAATCAGAGCGCCCTGCCACGTGTAATGTATTGACCAATACAGTGTGATAGCCACAAGCGCGCACAAGGTCAGAATGATCGGAGCAGATGTAAGGAATAATAATCGGTAGCGAACCATGGTTTTGAATCGGAACGCCCACTTTGACCACCAACGACGTCTAATCGGCATATTCAGAGCCTTCTGTGTTCCAATCTTTGTACTTACGCTCTAGCGTTTTACGTGCGACGCCAAGATCTCTTGCAGCTGCCGATTTATTGCCATCATGAAAACTAACCAGCTGTTCTATATGAGATTTTTCTACTTCTTTGAGTGTCCAAGTGTTTGGATAACCCTCGGCAGCGTCTGCATTATTCAAGTTTGGCATTTCCGCACCATGTGACACCGTCACTGAAATGCTAGCGGGAACAGGATCACCATTAATCTCGCGCCAATAGTGTGCTGGTGGCTTGTCTAAAAGAATGCATCGTTCGACTAAGTTTTTAAGTTCACGAATATTTCCCGGCCATTCGTATTCGTTCAACGCCAAGATATCTTCATGTGCCCAATTTGGAACTGGCATGCCAAGCTCGCTCGATAAAAGACGAGTAAAGTATGGAACAAGTTCAATCAGGTCTGACGGGCGCTCTCTCAATGGCACCACATCAATCTTAAGTACATTGAGTCGGTAGAACAGATCGCGGCGGAAGTGCCCTTTATCGACCTCTTCTTGAAGATTTCGGTTGGTCGCCGCCACCACTCGTACGTCAACGGAAATTTCCTTTTCGCTACCGACTGGACGAATGGTTCTTTGCTCTAACACGCGTAGCAATGCAGCTTGCATTGGCAGTGGCATTTCACCAATTTCATCAAGGAACAAGGTGCCACCACTTGCGACTCGGAAAAGACCTTCACGGTTTTTCTTCGCACCAGTAAATGCGCCTGAGGTATGTCCAAACAGTTCACTTTCTAGAAGCTCTGGAGCAATTGCACCACAGTTGATTGGCACAAATGGACCTGTGCGTTTACTGGCTTCATGTACACCACGAGCAACCAGCTCTTTGCCGGTACCCGACTCACCTTCTATCAAGACGGACGCTCGAGACGGTGCAAATTGACTGATCAGCAATTTAAGTTGTTTGGTCTTGTCTGAATTGCCAATCAGTTCAGTCTTGATATGACGACTCACATCACGCTTCAACGCGTACTGCATTCTTTGGTCGAGTCGCTTATCCATACAACGCAGAACCGCTTGTATCATCTGTTCGAGGTTGAACGGCTTAAGAATAAAATCTGAAGCACCAAGCTTAAGCGCGGATATGGTCATCTCTAGATCGGCATAACCCGTCATGAAAATCACATCGGCGCGTTTGTCGTTGTCGTTAAACGCCTCTTCCCACTCAATGCCAGAGCGGCCTGGTAGGTTGATATCAAGGACAATCAGATCAAAATGTTCGCTTGAACGCAGCGTTTCAGCCTCTTCAACCGACCCTGCGCTCGACACCTTGCCAAAGAACTTACCTAGTGCTTTCTTTAAGATAGCCTGCATACCCAATTCATCATCGACGACCAAAACGGAAAAGGCCTGATACTGAGTCAATGTGTTCGGGTTGAGATTGGATGCAGATGAACTAGGTAAAGACATAATGATTAGCCGGTGAGAAAAGTTGGGACAGAGTGTACCAATTAACCTTTTCTCCAACAGGGACAATGTGCGACATTTTGTCCTAGCTCATGTTTTGATTCATTTTAACGGGGTAAAAGACTCAGTTTTGTCCGAAATAACAGCAATTTAAAGAAATCTGATGCATTATTTGTTGGCATTAAGATTGCTTATAAGGTGTAGATTTCTAATTACAACAATTAGCGTCTTATGCACATGCCCTCTTTGAGCCCTTTAAAATTGAAGGCATGTCATTCATTTATAACAGAATGGACATAATAATAATGAAAGCAATTCCCCTAACTATTGCAGCTCTATCTATCGTCAGTTACACGGCTAGCAGCGCGGAAGACACCACTCATATTAAGTTGGCGACAACCACAAGTACTTATCACTCTGGTCTACTGGACTACTTATTGCCTGAGTTCGAAAAAGATTCTGGTATCAAGGTTGATGTTCTAGCTGCGGGTACCGGTAAATCACTTCGCATGGGCGAAAATGGTGATGTTGATTTGGTAATGACTCACGCACCAAAAGCTGAAGCGAATTTCGTAGAAAAAGGCTACGGCGTTTTACCTCGTAAGCTGATGTACAACGACTTTGTGATTGTGGGCCCTCAAAGTGACCCAGCAAAAATTGAATCTCAAAAAGCTGTAGCTGATGTATTCAAAGCAATCGCAACCAACAACGCGACGTTTGTGTCTCGTGGTGACGATTCAGGCACGCACAAGAAAGAGATGGGCATTTGGGCACAGACCAAAATGGAACCAAACTTTGGTGGCTACCGCAGTGTTGGTCAAGGCATGGGCCCTACTCTGAACATGGCGTCTGAAATGCAAGGCTACACCATGACAGACCGTGGCACATGGTTGGCTTACCAAAACAAACTGGATCTTAAAATCCTTTTCCAAGGTGACAAGAACCTATTCAACCCTTACCAAGTAATCCTTGTTAACCCAGAGCGCTACCCAAGCATTAACTACCAAGCAGCGAAAGTATTCAGTGATTGGTTGGTGAACCCTAAAGGTCAGAAACTGATTAACGACTTTAAACTGCATGGCAAACAGCTGTTTGTAGCGAGCGCAGAGTAGTTTTTCGTCAGCGTAGATTCGTTTATAACAAGCTGAGAATGGTTTGTTGTAAGTACTAATTCCAATTAGCACTACGCTTAACTAACCAGTTAACTGAAGCATTTAAAGAAACAATAGCTGGCCAATATAGGCTCAATAATATTGTGTCAGCTATGATTAACATCAGTCATTACCGATAAAGACCTATTATCGATTCACACGAGATACTTCATGACCCTATGGCAAACAACGATTGATGCAATGAACCTACTAGTGAGTTTTGACCACGAATTGTGGAAAATCGTCGCGGTATCTTTCAGCGTATCTTTGTCCGCCATCTCATTAGTGATTATTCCTGCAATCATCATGGCTTTCTTATTGGCTTATACCGAGTTCCCCGGGAAGTGGGCATTATTATCGGTGATCAACACCCTGCAAGCTATCCCAACCGTGGTTATCGGTTTGTTGATGTACATGATGCTCTCTCGCTCTGGCCCGTTAGGTGATTGGGAATTACTGTTCACCCAAAAGGCGATGATTCTAGGTCAGATGCTGATCTGTTTCCCAATCCTAGTCGCGATGATGCACGGCGCTCTGCAGGCCAGTGACCGCCGAGCGGTTGAAACGGCGCGCACGCTTGGCGTATCAACGACTCGTGTGGCGTGTACGTTAATTTGGGAAACGCGCTTCCCTCTTTTAGCTGCAACTATCGCTGCCTTCTCTCGTATCGTCACTGAGGTTGGTTGTTCAATGATGGTCGGTGGCAACATTATGGGGATGACAAGAAACATCCCAACAGCTATCGCTATGGAAAGCCACAAAGGCGCATTCGCTCAAGGCGTCGCCCTCGGTATGGTGTTATTAGCATTGGCATTAGCCCTTAACTTTTTCCTTTCCAGTGTGAGAGGAAAAGGCTATTTAAGAACTTAGGAACGCTGTCATGAGTATAAAAATAACAACGCAGCAAATTTCAATGCGCTACAAAGAGCGTGTTTTGTTCCATATTCCCGAATTGTCGATCGGCCCCAACGATGCCATTTATCTCAAAGGAGATAATGGTGTGGGTAAAACGACCCTACTTAAAATATTGTCTGGATTGATTCAGCCCAGCTCTGGCCGCATTCAGTCTCCGACACAAAGCTGGCAGCAGATCTTATTCCCTAGGCTCAAGTTCAAAGACATTATCTACCTGCATCAAACCCCCTATCTTTTTGATGGTTCGGTGTACCAAAATGTCGCTTATGGCATTCGCTTTAACAAAGAGAGCCAAAAAGATAAGCGAGCTCAAATAATTAATGCATTGAGAATGGTAGGTTTAGAAACCTTGGCAGATGAACACATTTCTGTGTTGTCTGGTGGTGAGCGTCAACGCGTTGCAATGGCACGAGCCTGGATTCTTAAGCCGTCAATCTTGCTTATGGATGAACCAAGTGCCTCTTTAGACAAAGAATCTATTGAAAGATTGGTGATAATGGCCGAAGATCTTCTTCAAAGAGGCGCGAGTTTAGTCATCACTAGTCACCAAACTAACGCGTTAACCGACTTATGTAAGAAGCAATGGTGGATCAAAGACAATACTTTGACCGAATCGCCGCTTCTGCAAGTTATTCAGAAAGATAAAGCACAAGAGAATATTTATGCTGCTTCCAACGCAAACTAGTTGGGTTATTTTGGCTGGCGGACAGGCCAGCCGCATGGGCGGAAAAGATAAAGGACTTGTTGAGCTCAACGGTTCTCCGCTTATTCAATACGTTATAAACAAGCTGTCACAACAAGATGTCAGCATCACTATCAATGCCAATCGTAACTTAGACAGTTACCAAGCATTTGCTCCGGTTGTTTCCGATTCTTTCCCTGACTACCCAGGTCCGTTGGGTGGCATTCATGCTGGCCTTAAAAACGCGAACACAGACTGGGTTGGCTTCGTTCCTTGTGACAGCCCACAAATCAGTGACGACCTTGTTGAGCGTTTTTGTTCTGCAGTTAAAGAAGACAGCGACATTCTTGTCGCGCATGATGGCGAATTTAAGCAACCTGTATTCACCCTATTCCACAAGCGTGTTCTACCAAAGTTAGAAGCGTTTTTGGAACGTGGTGATCGTAAAATCATCTTGCTATACAAAGAGTGTGTCACCGAATACGTTGATTTTAGCGATTCTCCTAACTGCTTTGTAAACTTGAATACGCCAGAAGAACTCACCCAATTCGGAACGCTTCAATAATGAAAGATTCTAAACAACGCCCTAACCTTCCTTTATTGGGCTTTGCTGCTTATAGCGGTACAGGCAAAACGACCGTACTTGAAGCCCTGCTTCCTCTGTTGACTGATGCGGGTTTAAAAGTTGGCGTGTTAAAACATGCTCACCACGATTTTGATGTCGATAAGCCGGGTAAAGACAGTTACCGCTTACGTAAAGCGGGCGCGAACCAAATGTTGATTGCTTCTCGTAATCGTCACGTGATGATGACAGAAACACCAGAAGCCGAAGCAGATTTTTATTACCTGCTGACTCGATTTGATACCAACACGCTTGATCTGATTTTGGTTGAAGGCTGTAAGAACATCGCCTTCCCTAAAATTGAACTGCACCGAGATGAAGTGGGCAAACCTTGGTTATATCCAAACGATAACAACATTATTGCTATCGCGGCAGACAGCCAAGTTGAATCAGAGCTGCCACAAATGGCGATCAGCGACTTAGAAGCGATTCGTGATTTCATCATCGATTACGCGCAGTCCTTTGACCTTGTCTCTACAACAGGCAGAGCCGTGTCATGCTCACCTTCAAAAGACGCAGCGCCAGCTGTTTGTTGTGATTCGTTCTCTCCTGCAGGTTTAACCGTTACTCAAGGCCAACAAAAGATTGTTGATAGCATTGACGCACTCGATCTCACAGAGAGTGTTGAATTACTGCAAGGCTACGGCCGCGTGCTGGCTGAAGATGTGATTTCGCCAATCAACGTTCCTCAGAATACCAACTCTGCAATGGACGGTTATGCAATTCGTAGTGAAGATCTAGAATTGGACAGTTACAACATCGTTGCTGAAGTCATGGCGGGTCACAGCTACGAGCAAATCGTGCAACAAGGTGAAGCCGTTAAAATCATGACCGGCGCACCAATGCCAGAAGGCGTTGATGTTGTCGTGATGCGTGAACAAGCCGTCCAAGATGGCGATAAAGTTAGCTTCCCTGATGCTAAAATCTCGGTTGGACAAAATGTCCGTATGGCAGGTGAAGATTTAGAAATCGGCCAACCTGTCTTTACACGTGGCACACGCATTGAAGCGCCAGAAATGGGCATGATGGCGTCGTTAGGTTTTGGTACCTGCCCTGTTCTGCGTAAAGTGAAAGTGGGTGTGTTCTCTACGGGTGATGAAGTTCAAGCGCCGGGTCACGAGCAAAAACCAAACTCTATCTATGACTCAAATCGTTTTACTATTATCGGCATGCTTCAAAAGCTCGGCTGTGACATCGTCGATTACGGCATCATTGAAGATGATGAGCAGAAGATGATGGATGTGCTGCATTCTGCGTCGCTTGAAACCGATATGGTTTTGACTTCTGGTGGTGTGTCTGTTGGTGATGCGGATTACATCAAGCTTGCGTTAGATAAACTGGGTGAAATCAACTTCTGGCGTATCAACATGCGTCCAGGTCGCCCATTGGCTTACGGTAAGATTGAGAACAAGCCGTTCTTTGGTTTACCGGGTAACCCTGTTGCTGTGATGGTGTCGTTCATTAACTTTGTTGAGCCTGCGATCCGCAAGCTTCAAGGTCAAACGAACTGGACACCAGTAAAAGCAAATGCTGTAGCAACTGAACAACTGCGCTCACGCCAAGGCCGTACTGAATTTAGCCGTGGTGTGTTCTCGATGAATGAATCTGGCGTGCTTGAAGTGAAAACAACGGGCAGGCAAGGTTCAGGTATTCTGCGTTCAATGAGTGAAGCGAACTGCTTAATCGAAATCTCTCCAGCAGTTGATACTGTGAAAGTTGGCGAGACAGTGACGATCATTCCTCTGCAAGGTCGTGTTTGATTTAGCACGACCTAGATTTACCATAGCTTCTCAATATACAAAAGAAGCCCGCTTATATTCGATATAAGCGGGCTTCTTTTTTGTTCGTACAGAGAAAGCTAGAGTGATATGCCGATTAGTTTAAACGACCGTGGGCTTATCTAACGGACAATTGGATAAGTCGCAGTTATTCAGATAGCAGTCGATAAGATTATAATTGTTACGACCACCTTCTTTCACTCGATACAGTTGCTTGTCTGCGATGTCACAAATCATCTTGAAGTTGCTATCCACGTTGTCGCTAACAAGCTCAACGTTTACCCCGCCGATTGATAAGGTAAGTTGCTTGGCTCTGATCGCTTTAGGACTGACTAACGCCAACTCATACAATGTATTTCTAAGAGTAACGACTTTCTTTTCGATATCTTCGCTACTTTGACCAAAGCAGATTGCCATAAACTCGTCCCCGCCATATCGGAACAAGTAATCGTTCTTGGCCGAGAATGTACTTCTCAGCAAACGACTAAGAATACGAAGCGCTTCATCACCTTGTAAGTGACCATGAAAATCGTTGTAGGCTTTGTACTCATCAATATCAATCATCAATACTGCAAGTGACCGTTTTTGCGTATAAGCATTACGAATCAACACAGGTGTAATTTTGTCGAGTTGATAGCGATTCGATAAACCCGTTAATGGGTCTGTCGTGCTCAATACCTCAAGCGTTTGATTGGCACTCTCTAAGCGCTGCCTTTGCTTTTGATTCTCAAGCGAGACAGCAATGAAACTCGCCAAATGCTCGATTAACTGACAATGGTGTTGTTGGTATTGGTTGGGTAAATGATGCTGTATGGACAACAGCCCTATCACTCTTTCATTGAGAATGATCGGCGTCAGAATGATGGAGTTGGTGTCTGGTTTGTCTTTAACCACCACTAAGTCGTCATCTTTACGTGAGGCCTTGTCAACATAAGGCTCTAGCGCATCATCGGTGACGCTGTTCAAATGCACTGTTGCTCGTTTACGAATTACATAAGTACCGACGGTTTGGTTATCTTGGCAAGTAACTTTGAGGTTTTGTACCAAGCCTTGAGTATCGACAAAGTATTGGTAGTCGAGTATGTCGGACTCGTCGTCATACAGCGCAATACCAAATTCGAACGTCGGCAGAATCGTGTTTATCTTACTGAGGATTTCAGGAAGCACGCTATACAGATCAGGAGCGGTAGCAATGAACTGACCGATATCGGTAATCGCGCCCATGTACTTTTGCATTTGGGTAAACACTTCGTGCTGTTGTTTGTCTCTTAGAGTGTCCACGCTTTGTAGAATACGGTTGCTTTGTTTGCGTTCGTAAGCCTTGAGGTATTTTTCCGAAAGCTCGATATGTTCCGTTTGCAGTGATGCAAGGCCATTACAATCTTGTTGAAGGTGAAAGATTTTCGCCTTGGTCTTCGCGTAAATACTATAGAAGTGGTAACTGTTTTTGAGCTCAAAGTTCTGCTCAAGGAAAAGACATCTTTCTTGGGCTTGTTCAAGCTCCCCTATTTCCACCAAATATTGAAACCAACACACCAAGTTTTCCATTCGATTATGGTCGTCGTTGATTTTCAGGAAATATTGTTCCGCTTGATAAAACACATCAAGCACGTCACTTGGAGCAAAACAGCCTTGTTGAACCCTACCTTGCTGAACCATAGTTTGAGCTAGGTATCCGTGACACAGTGCGAACGTTCTATTACTTGAGAGTGACTCGGCTATCTTCTTCGCTTCAGCGATTGCTCGAATCGCTTGGTCAAATTCTCCGGTATACGCACAACCATAAGCGAGGTTAAGGTGGCTCACTGCACAATCTAGCTGGCGGTTAGCATTCTGAGATGACGTTACCGCTTTACGTGCATACTGTTTTGCTTCTTCGAACTTTCCTAAGCTCAAATGCATGTCACTCAGGTTGCAATAGATGAGCGCTCGAATATTGTCATCAACAAGATGTAAGTTCTCTAACGTCTTTGCATAACACGCATAAGCCGATTGGTATTCACTACAATCGTTATAAACCGACGCCAATAGACCGTTGACGAAAACAGTGAGTTGAACTTCTTCTGGTTGGGTTGCATTTAAGCAGGTTTTATAATGTTCGACAGCATCAAGTAGATTGTCTTGGCGATCACTTTTGTACGCCTTCAGAAAAAGCGCAATAGACTCTGGGAACGGTTGATTATGGTCACGGCATATCTTTCTTACTCGCGCATCAACTTCTTCTAATCCTTTGATTCCAGGATAGTTTTGAATTCGAGTGATGATTCCCATAATCTGAGGGTAAAGCGTGTTGATCATAAATTAGATTTAAGCCGATCAAACATATAAATTGTGATTAGTGTACCATAAAATATTTTTGCGACTTACTGCTCGCTTTATTGATATCGCTAATATTTCAAGATTTTTTATCATAACCTTGAGCCACGTACGCTTTTTATGTAGAGTGCGCGCAAAGTAATAATTCTATTGGAGAGCACCATGGCTCGTACCATTCTGTACACTTACAAAGACGAAGACAAAGAGTTACTGTTTTCAAAACAAGAACACCGCACGATCCAAGAAGCTGTTGCTGCAGCTGAAGGCATCGATATCTCTGAGTATCTAAAAACTGAGCAACAGCTTGAGTTGATTTCTGATACTAAAGCGGTTCGCAACTACCAAGACAACTACTTCCGCAAGCTTGGCTTTACTAAGCTTACGTTGAAGCAAAAAGACAATCTTGGTGTTGGTAAAAAGAAGAAGTAAGCCCTCTGGCTCTTTTGCTTGATATGTCGTTTCTAGCTTTTCGTTTGTAATTAAGATCTAAGCTCTTAGAGCTAAAGAAACGAAAACACTGAACTATAAAAAATGCCGCAACCTCGAAAGAGATTGCGGCATTTTTATTTGTGCTTTTAACTATCTAACCTTAGCTAGCTTAACTTAAGTCACGATTACTTAATGTTAAGGAATGCAGCACCACGAACGCCGCCTGAATCACCATGCTTCGCTTTGATGATCTTTGGACATTTCGCTACAGACAGTAGGTATTTAGGGATACGCTTTGGCATCTCTTCGTAGATAAGTTCGAAGTTTGAAAGACCGCCACCCAATGCAACTACGTGTGGATCAAGACCGGTAAACAGGTTCGCGAAACAGATAGCCAATAGCTCCATGAAACGATCAACGTGCTCAGCCGCTTTTGCTTCACCTTCGTTGTACGCTTGAATGATCTCGATTGCTTTCTTCTTCTCGCCGAAGTAGTGCTCGTAAATCAATTCAAAGCCACGACCTGATAGGTAGCTGTCTAGACAACCTTTCTTGCCACAACCACAACCGAGTAACGGTGCGTTGTCGCCAAGGTGGAACCAAGCATCAATAGGAAGACGCATATGGCCCAGTTCACCAGCAACGTGGTTACGACCAGAGAACACTTTGCCTTCGTAAACTAACCCGCCACCAAAACCAGTACCTAGAATTAGGCCTGCTACTGATGGTTCGTCTTTAAGCTCGTCATCCCACGCTTCTGAAAGCGCAAAGCAATTCGCATCATTTTCAATTTTCACACTACGACCAATAAGTGCTTCTAGGTCTTTACGTAGTGGTTTCCCCGTTGAAGCTGGCACGTTAACAACCAGCATTGTGCCGTCGTCAGCATCTTCCATACCAGGAAGACCAAGACCAATTTTACCTTCGCAAGAAAATTCACTGTCGTACTTCTTCACCAAACCGGCAATCGTATCAAGTAGCAGTTGATAATCTTCAGTAGGCGTTGGTACGCGTTCTGTTGCTACTCGCTCAAGTTTTTCATTGAACGCACCAAATTCAATTTTTGTGCCGCCAACATCGAAGCCGTAATACATGAAATCTCTCCAATTTTTCCCTAAATTCGGGCAAATAAATTTTTCAAATTAAACATCTAGGACGCATTATCCATAACACTCCCCCTACAAACCGTGATGGATAACAAACTTATCTCGTGTTCGAATCTGTTTGAACAACAAGTCAGCACAAAGCGGTTAAAGGTTAGAGTGACGTCTCATTTTTAGTGTGCTCTATGAAAGCGTTCAGGCTTGGTTTGGTTGGATCGGACTTATAACGCGTCTTACTTAGCATGTAGCTTTCACGAAATGTCTCAAACCACAGCTGTAAAGTCTTTGCGCCCTGCTCTTCACCAGCCTGTTTCAAAACCAAGCTCGCTACTTCTGCAGTCGAGAGATGTTGTTCGTTGTCTGACTTACGCATCATGTATTGCGAAACCGATTCTGGTTCGATCGACAACACCGGTAAGTCTTGCAGATACTCTGAACGACGGAAAATACGTCGTGCTTCACGCCAACTACCATCAATAAAGATCAGCAACAACGTCTTGTTCGAATCTCGCATCTCACCAAGGTCAGCAACCACGCGCGATTTGTCATCAGTATAATCTTCAGGAAATACCACGACAGGCTGATATTTATCGTCTTTCAGCACATCAAGCATCTCTTGATTCGGTTCAGTGCGGTGCCAAAGGTAGGCATAGCTGTCTTTAACGGTATCAAGGATTAAACGGCCGGTATTACTTGGCTTAAGTATTTCATTGTCCGATAAGATCAACATGGTCGCGACGTTCGTATTTATGTCTGGTTGATGTTCACAGATACAGCTGTCTTGTTTGATTTTACAGAACTGACATCGAACCACTTTACACCCGCGCGCGTTAAACGGCTTGGTAGAAAGAGACAAACGGTGTTGATATAAACGGTGAAAAGCGTGGATTCTCATGGACAATAACGATAAATCTAGAAAAGTGGCACGATTGTACTTACAGTGTCCCTAGAATGATAGAAGGAATTCCCATGCAAGACCCATCACTGCTTCGCCTTGTTTGTTTTATTGTCGTTTTCGGACTGTGTGCGCTTTGGGAATACCGTTTTCCACGTAAAGCACTGACTCAAAGCAAATGGTTTCGCTGGGGAAACAACTTTGCGTTAGTCGCTTTGAACAGCTTTCTATTGGCCACTATAATTCCTATCGCAGCATTTCAAGCGGCGGTTATCGCACAAGAAAACCAATGGGGTCTGTTCAATACCCTGTCACTTCCGAAAGAATTGACCATTCTGATCTGTGTATTGCTCTTGGATTGTGCCATTTACCTACAGCACTTGGTGTTTCACCGTGTTCCTTGGTTGTGGAAGCTACATCGAGTTCACCATGCGGACCTAGATATTGATGTCACAACCGGAACGCGCTTTCACCCTATTGAGATGATTCTTTCAATGCTCATCAAAGTGAGTTTGGTGATCGCACTTGGTGTGCCTGTCATTGCGGTCGTGATATTTGAAATTGTTCTTAATGCGAGTGCGATGTTTAACCACAGTAATGCACGTCTTCCGCTATGGTTCGATAAACGATTGAGAAAAGTGATTGTGACACCAGACATGCACCGCGTTCATCACTCAGTCATTGTTAAGGAAACGCACTCAAACTTTGGCTTCTTTTTATCAGTGTGGGACATCTGGTTTAAGACTTACCGCGCCCAACCCAAGCTTGGTCATGACAAGGTGCATATTGGTGTTCCCGAGATTCAAGATGGTAAAGAGCAACGGCTAGATTTAATGTTACGTCAGCCATTTGCTTCCTTCCCTCATTCGAAAGACAAGACCTAACGCCTCAAGAAAATAATAAAAAATGGCGCAAACTCATAAGAGATTGCACCATTTTTATATGCGTAGCTTCTCACCTTTCAGCGGCAATTCCCACTTCCGGACGACGTTGACACACTTACTTCAATACGTACTTATGAAGCATGGCTTGTTGGTGCCCTGCTATCTCTCCGACTTGCTCTGAACTCTCGATCATAGATTCAAGTTGCAGCTTAGTATTCTCGCCCTGCTCAGATACTCGAGTGATTGAATGGGTTACATCGACAGTCGCACGAGCTTGTTCTTCGGTAGCCACCATGATTTGCTCAACACGCCCTTTGATCTGGTTTACTGCAAATTCGATTTTCTCGAAGGCTTGTCTTACATCACCACTGGTTTGCAGTGCATTGGCCATCTCACTTCTCGATTCCGTTACAGAAGCACGTGAGCGATCGGCTGCTGCTACTAGTTCGTTCATCATGCTACGAATATTGGTGGTTTGCTGGGATGTGCCGCTCGCCAATTTACGCACTTCGTCTGCAACTACCGCAAAACCTCGACCTTGTTCACCTGCTCGCGCCGCTTCTATCGCAGCGTTCAATGCCAACAAGTTGGTGTTTTCAGCGATACCACTGATCATGTCGACCATTTCACGAATCTGTTTCACTCGACCATCCAAGTCAGCCATCGACTCTTCACTCATGCTAAGAGATTGCTCAAGCGCTTGTAATCGTTGTTGGTTAAGGCCAACCACTTGGCTGCCACTCACTGACTCATCTTCTGCTATTTGAGCATCGTCGTTCGATGCGTTAGAAATACGAGCAATCTCACCAATCGATGCTTCCAGCTCAGTAATGGTGGTGATCATATTCTGAAGTGATTCGTTCTGTTCGTTCAAGCTCGAATTGGTTTGCTCTGCAGCGTCATGGCTTACTTCAGCCGTTTGATAAAGCGTCTCACAGTTACGCGTTACTAAACGAACCGAGTCCGCGGTTGAATCAACGACCGTATTGAGTTTTGAAGTAATAACTTGCAGCTCTAGCGGCCCCAGTAATTCACTCTGTTTAGAGAAGTCATGATCTGCCAGTGAACTCAACTGTTGAGTTATGTTTTTAAGCCCTTTATTCATCCAACGGCGTAACACGAACCATGAAATCACAATGATTACCGCAATCACTAGCCCGCTGATAAACAACACACGATCAATATTGGTGATGGTTTGATTTACAACCAGTTCACTTTCATCAATCAGGTGGGAAGCGGTGGAAGACAGCTGATTCAATGTGCTAATGACGGTGTTCGCTAAGTTAATGACTTGCGTTAAGTTTTGCTCTTGCTGCTGAACCAGTTCGAGTTTCAAGAGGATTTGTTTGATTACGCCTTCTTCGGTAAAGCCTTCTTTCACCATCTCGTAAGGCGCCGTCAAGCTCGCGAACTCAGCGATATCTGGGTGCCAATCGGCAAAATCGCTGTAAGCCAAGTTCAGACCTGCGATTCGGTTTCTCAATTGACGGTATTCGTCTTGTGCTTTATCAATGTCAGATTGCATCATCAGCATCAAGAAGGTGTTCGCCATAGCAGACGCGCTGGATGTAAATCGGTTCGCTGCATCGCTCGCTTCTGGGTTGTCTTCAACCAAGAATGAGCTGATTCGATTCATTTCTGGTCCGATAGATCCAACGCCATAACGGAACTCGCCCATTTTACTGTCGATCAGATTTTGCTTACTTTGAATCTCAATCTGCGCCAGCAGTACCGTGTTGGTCATAGCTTGCAGTTGCGCCATGTCATCGACAAGGATTTGTTGTTGCTCTAAAGAGATCGCATCAGGAAAAGATTGGGAAATAAAAAGAAGTTCCTCTAGCGTGGTATTGCTCTCTGTCGCGAGTTGGTCAATTGAGCCCCTTGTGGCATTCAGTGTATCTAAGTCGGTTGATTGGGTGCTGTAAGTGAGAAGTTTTACTTGTTCTAATACGCTTTGCGTTAATTCGGCGTTATGTAGAGCAAGGGGTAATGCTTGTTCCGAGAGTGCATCAAAATGTCCCCCGACCCGTTCAACGCCCCGAATACTAACCATTGATAAAAAAGTAACAAGTAAAAGAATGGAAATAAATACAGCAGTGACGGTTTGAATGAGCGAGAATGTATAACGTGAGGGTTTTATTGATAAATTTGTGTCGGGCATGTGAAATCCAGTTTGACTACGAAAAGAGATATCCTTAAGTTAGGTCGTATACTAGAAGTCCTTGATGACGTTTTTATTTCAGTTTTTTGTCAGAAGAGTTACATATGAAAATCAGAAAAATGGCTGTAGTTACAATAACTTTAGCAACATTGGCTGCTTGTAGCTCGTCACCTTCGCCTTCTCAGCTTAGTCAAACCGCACAGAAACCCCTATCAAAGTCAGAACAATTGACTACAAACGCTTATATGAGCGTGTATGAACAGTGGAAAGGCGTGCCATACCATTTCGGTGGGACCTCATTTCGAGGTATAGATTGCTCTGCTTTTGTTCAAATCGCCGTGCAAAATGCGACTCAACAAGCTCTACCAAGAACCACAAAAGACCAGAGTAAAAAGGGAAAAGAAATTGCGTATGGGCAGGCAACAAGCGGTGACTTGGTGTTTTTCAAGACTTCGATGACGGTGCGACATGTAGGCGTTTATTTAGGAAACAACCAATTTCTACATGCCTCGACATCGAAAGGTGTCATTATTTCTAGGTTAGATAACCCTTACTGGGCATCCAAGTTTTGGCACTTTAGGCGTTTATAGCGGTTCGAAAGATAAACCGCTGAGCGAGGTAACTCTAGAAAGATACGACTTAAACGCCCGTTGTTATTATGCTGATTAATTACGACGATAAATGAGCAAACAAACCGTTAATCGTATTTAGCAACAGCAGTATCAAACAGGTTCTTCACTAACGCGATGTACTCATCGAGGAATACAATTTGTTCGTTAGTCGCTTTCTTAGCCCACACACCCGCTAATACTTCACCAAGATCCGCTACTACGGCATCTGCTTCTTTCAAAAGTTGAAAACGAACGCTCGAATGCAACTCTGGGTTTTGCTCGAAAATAGCCATGATGTTTGTTGAAATCATGTCGGTAACAATGTCTTCGACACTTTCGTTTCCAGTATCACCATTACTATTTGTAAAGACATCCAGATTAAACGATAAGTGCTCGATCAGAGCCAAATAGCCATCGGTTTCTACAACCACAATAATTCTCCGTTTTAAGCTCTAGAGCAGATTAATACGTACTTGCCTAATACTATGTAAATGAAGCTATTTGTCATCACTTTATTGCCCAAAACCACATTTAAATGATCCTAGTTAGTATTTCAGCTTAAAATTAAATCGATATAGCTTTATGTGGTATACCTGCCTACTTACGACATAAGTAAATCCACGCTAAAGAAGTGTAAGACAAACTTTGAAGCAAAGTATTGCGCCAGTTAACAATAGCCCTTTCAACTTACTCTAAAAGCTCATTTGATTTAGTCGCTAGACAATAACAAGCTCAAACCTCTTTTCCAGTTTGTGGCGTTCAAAACCGTTTCGATTGTGAGACTAGTTCCAAACTATTTCATCACGTCAGGTTTTCAATTTATGTTTGTATTTCAAAGAGCTTGAATCAGTTCGAGTTCACAATTCGGCCAATTGATTCTACGTAAGATGAAGAAGAGCTAAGAACATTGACGAGTGCGTCTATAAATTGTTCAGATTTATCCTAAACTATTTCTATTAAACAAACAGTATTTCTAACCTTCAATCTTTTTAACTTTCAGTCTTTGAGGATTTCCTATGTGGCAGGCCATTTCTCAACAACTTTCAGATACTCTTCTATTTAACTTTCAGATTACTGAACGTACCAAGGTTTCTGGTGGCGACATTAACGATTGCTATATGATCAGCGATGGTAATGAGCGTTACTTTGTGAAAGTGAATCAGCGAGAATTTTTACCTAAGTTTGAAATTGAAGCTGAGAACTTACGCTTGTTAAGAGAAACCTCCACTGTTTACGTTCCTGAGTTGGTGCTTATTGGCAAAACCAAAGAGTGCTCGTTCATTATTCTGAATTACTTGCCGACCAAACCGCTCGAGACGGGCAACAATAGCTTCGATTTCGGCGTTCAGCTTGCGCGGCTTCATCAATGGGGCGAGCAAAAAGAGTTTGGTTGCGACCAAGACAACTATATCGGCAGCACACTTCAACCCAACCCTTGGCATAAGAAATGGGGTCGCTTTTTCTCTGAGCAACGCATTGGTTTCCAACTGCAACTGCTCAAAGAGAAAGGCATCGAGTTTGGTGATATCGATGACATCGTTGATGTGGTGAATATGCGTCTTGCTGGCCACAACCCTCGCCCTTCTTTGCTTCATGGGGATCTTTGGAATGGCAATGTTGCTAACTCTGCGTTTGGCCCAATTTGCTACGACCCTGCTTGTTACTGGGGGGACCATGAGTGTGATTTGGCGTTAACTGAATTGTTTGAAGGTTTCCCTAAAGAGTTTTATGAAGGTTACCAGAGCGTCAATCCACTCGACGTTGGCTATACTGATCGGAAAGACATTTACAACTTGTACCATCTTCTTAACCACTGCAATCAATTTGGCGGCGAATATTTAGCACACACTGAAGCATGCATTCAGAAGATACAGGCCGTTTAATACCAATTACAGCTGTTTATAACCGAATACGATTGGTATCAGTTACAGTGAGGAGAATTTGCCATGCATAAATACACAGAGAAACATGTCTCCTGTCCGCATTGTGGGCACGGTATTAACATCACGCTTGATGCATCTAATGGTAGCCAAGACTTCTATGATGATTGTCCAGCGTGTTGCAATGCCATTCATTTGGATATGCAGGTTGACGAAGTAAGAGACAGAATCAACCTTTCGATTGATGCCGATGATGAACAAGTATTCTGACAATCAGTTTCTCGTTTAAACCATGATCAAAAAAGAGCACCTCACGTGCTCTTTTTTAATTTGGTCATCGGTGTGATTTTATTGCCACCGATTCAATGCGCTTAGTGGCTATTTCTGGTTCGCTAATACACGCTCGACAGTATCAACAATTGCCTGCGTTTGTGGATCGAACTCAATGTTCACTTGGTCGCCTACTTCACGGCCGCCAAACAGAGTACGATTCAGAGTTTCTGGGATCAGGTGAACAGAGAAACGGTTCTCTTCCACTTCACCAATCGTCAATGAACAACCATCAACACCAATGTAACCCTTACTCAATACGTACTTCATCGATTCTTCTGGTAGTTCGAACCAAAGTGTACGGTTGTTTTCTGTTTTAATCACATCGACTAGGTTAGCCATCAGAGTAATGTGGCCAGACATGCTATGCCCGCCAATTTCGTCACCAAACTTTGCTGCACGCTCAACATTCACTTTGTCACCAACATTCAGTTGGCCTAAGTTCGTCAATCGCAATGTCGCTTGCATTAAATCAAAAGCAATCTGGTTACCTGAAATTTCCGTTACCGTTAAGCAACAACCGTTATGAGCTACTGAAGCACCAATGGCTAATCCTTCAACCATTTCATCGCTTAGCTCAATGGTATGAGTTTGAAACGACTCTTTTTTGTTGATAGCAACCAGTGTTGCCATGCCTTGAACGATACCTGTAAACATAAGATTCCTATTTAGCATTCTAATAACAGTTTTTCATAGCAGTTATTGTGACATTTCTTTATGATTCGTCCAGTGGAAGCTTAAGATCATTGTCTCTGATTCCTTCAGAATGTCCTTTCCTACACTATTATTCTAATTTTCCCTCTTATTTGGAGTTGTTTGTGCATCGTTACAAAGAAGAATCCTCGAATCTAATCAAACTTGCGACCCCAGTTTTGATCGCATCTGTTGCACAAACTGGAATGGGTTTTGTTGATACTGTAATGGCCGGTGGCGTAAGTGCTATCGATATGGCGGCGGTTTCGATTGCAGCAAGTATCTGGCTACCATCAATCTTATTTGGTGTCGGTTTATTGATGGCGTTGGTTCCTGTCGTTGCACAGCTGAATGGTTCTGGTCGACAAGTCAAAATTCCATTTGAGATTCAACAAGGAGCGTTTTTAGCGCTCGTCATTTCCCTTCCAATCATTGGCGTACTGTTCCAGACACAATTGATATTGGAGTGGATGGACATTGAACAACTCATGGCGGAAAAGACCATCGGCTATATGAATGCGGTGATGTTTGCTGTACCTGCATTTTTGTTGTTCCAAACATTGCGAAGCTTTACGGATGGTATGTCTTTAACTAAGCCTGCGATGGTGATTGGTTTTATTGGCTTGCTATTAAACATCCCACTTAACTGGATGTTCGTATACGGAAAACTTGGTGCTCCTGCTCTGGGTGGTGTTGGCTGTGGCGTTGCAACGGCTATCGTATATTGGGTGATGTTTGCTCTGCTGTTCGCTTACGTTTTAACATCAAAGCGTTTGGCGAAAATTAACATCTTCGGTACGTTCCATAAGCCGCAACTTAAAGCTCAAATTCGTCTGTTTAGACTTGGTTTCCCAGTGGCGGCCGCTATCTTCTTCGAGGTAACTCTGTTTGCGGTGGTTTCTCTGTTAGTTGCACCATTAGGTTCATTGATTGTTGCCGCGCACCAAGTCGCGATCAACTTCTCTTCGCTGGTTTTCATGATTCCGATGAGTATCGGGGCAGCCGTGAGTATTCGTGTTGGGCATAAGTTGGGCGAAAACAACACCGAAGGCGCTAAGATAGCGACACACGTGGGTATCATTGTTGGTTTAGTGACAGCCTTAATGACAGCGGCGTTAACTGTCCTGTTCAGAGAACAGGTTGCATTACTTTACACAGAGAACACCGCGGTAATTACCGTTGCAATGCAGTTGCTGTTGTTCGCGGCGGTTTATCAATGTACTGACGCCATCCAAGTTATCGCTGCGGGTGCTCTGCGTGGCTACAAAGACATGCGTTCAATCTTCAACATCACCTTTGTGGCTTACTGGTTGCTTGGTCTTCCTATCGGTTACATCTTGGGTATGAAAGATTGGATTGTTGACCCTATGGGTGCGCACGGCTTCTGGATTGGTTTCATCGTCGGTCTAACGTCAGCCGCGATTATGCTGGGTATGCGTCTACACTGGATGCACAAGCAGGACGATGACGTTCAGTTAGAATTTAGTTCTCGCTAGATTCGTACTCGCTAAGTCGGTCTATCTGATTTCGAATAAAAAAAAGAGCTCTGATTTTCAGGGCTCTTTTTCGTTTAATGGTCAGGTAGATCGTATCTGCCTTAATATTCACTCTTCTCTCGAACAAAGCGCGCAAACTTGGGTTTTCCGTTTTGAGTAAAACCATTGTAGCGAAAGGTAATACGGCTGCCGATCTCTGGCGGTGCGAGTCTCATCTGGTCACTGAATCCGCTGCCGATATAAAATTCCACACCCTCTTCTGTGTGAACCAAAATTGAACCCATCATCCCTTTATACTTCCCTGTCCCACTCTTGTATCCAATAACTGTAGCTTCGGCATCGTGATGCCTTTTGAGCTTTAACAGGTCATTACTTCGGCCTGCTTGATAACGACTGGTGATTTTTCTAAGCATCAAACCTTCGCCATTACGCTCATCGACATTATCAAGTTGATGAAACAAAGCCTCTTCACTGTGAATTGGTACATGTTCTATGTACCTGACATGAGATTCTCCAATCACCCTTACCCAATGCAAAATGTTGTAATAGCGCTTTTGATAATCTCCCGCAGCGCCGGGCATATCAAACAGCATGAAATCGATTTGGCGCCATGCTGTGTCACTCGGCGTATGGTCGAGAACGGTAGATTGAACAAGGTGGAACTTGCCCCTTCCTGCCCACAACTCTCCTTCGAGATGGACCTTAGGTAAGTTTTCCGTAAACCACTTCGGTGAGTAAATACGATTACCATTGCGTGTATAAAGATGTTGTCCATCCCATAGAGCCCGAATCCCATCAAGTTTTTCACTCTTCCAGTATTCAGAAACATCTATGCCTTGCTGGTAGGAGTTTGCAAGCACCAAATAGTCCGGAGGTAAATAGGATGAATGAGATGAAAGCGAACACACCCATAGAGTGGCTAAAGCCAGTTTGGTTAATCTCATCATCTTCTCCGTATTAATAACTGTAGTGGTCAACAAATGCTTTTAATCGTAAGTGCTCTAACACGCAGTTAGACAATCTTTGCTAGAAGATGCGATCCACTCATCAACCTTATCTAACCCTTGCATCTATTCATTAAATTAATGACTTATGGCTCTCATATGATCCGCCGTTTTTAGTTCTCAAATTGAGAAATGCCTTTTCTCAATTTGAGATGGGAATTCACGATAAATATAAGCCATTGAAAAATAACAATATAAAAGTTGGCACATTCAGTGCAATTGTCCATACATACTGAAAAGGAGATATCGCTATGGAACTACGTAAGATTGATTTAAACACAACGACACTGACACTTTCTATTTTCGGTGATCTGGATGCAGCAGGCAGTCGTGATGCACAAACCGACATCGATGATGTGATTTCTAACGATGGTCACCCTGAAATCGAAGTTGATTTTAGTCAGGTTGAGTTTTTAGATTCATCTGGTGTTGGCGCGATTGTTTATATGTTCAAACGTCTGACTGAACGCGAGCGCAACATGCGACTTGAAAATGTGACGGGTCAACCTCTTGAAATTATGAACTTGCTGCGTATTGGCCACGCTATCCCAGTAAATTCAAAAAATCCTGCAAATTCATGAAGACCCACTAAGCTAGAAGTAACAAAAAATAATAAGAAAAATTAGAAACATAGGACGTTGGCATGAAAATACTGAAAAACTACATAGCCCTTTCTCTGTCCGCTCTCGTTCTGGGTGGCTGTACTAGCTATCCTGAACAAGGCACAGGGGGTTTGGCTGAAAGTTACGATTCTATTAACTATCAAAACTCAGACTTCTCTCCTGTCATGCCAGACGAGCCTCTTGGTCCGGAACATGGATTACGCTTTGATTGGCAGCTCGCTAAATTGCACCTTGATGCTTTGATTCAAGAAGGTGCTCGTTGGTGTTTCCCCGCTGCTGCTGTTCAAGCAATCGAAAAGCAAAATCGTATTGCTCGCGAACTTCAAGGTGGTCTACTACTGGATGCAGCCAACGACTTAGTAATCCAAAGAAAACGCCTAAATGAACTTGAGGTCCAACTGGATTACGTAACTTCACAAGCCCGCTGTGAGCCACCACAAAATGAAAATCAATTTAGAATGCAACTGTCGGTTATTGAACAGTTGTATGACCTACTTAATGTTGACAACCAATTTGCGGAAAACTCGACTGAAGTAAATCCTAAGTATATGGGAAGACTGGCCGAGGCGACCACTTTACTTAAAGAACACAAATCCCTAGACCTTGTTGTTACCGGCCATGCTGATGCAACGGGTGCCGAAGAATACAACGACAAGTTAGCACTTGGACGAGCGAAACAAGTCGAACGCTACCTGACTATTTTTGGACTAGGCGCTCAACGAATCAAAGCCGTATCTGTTGGCGAAACCGTCCCTCTTTTTGAAGGCGAATCTGACGGCACACGTTTAACTAACCGCCGAGTAAGTATCGAAGTTATCTCGCCTAAGAATGCCGAGAAAATGGGAGGTGGAATATGAAATCCTTAATCGCTTTTATCATCACCCTGTCGTTGAGCTTTGCGAATGTTGTCAATGCTAACGACGAGTTTTCAGACGCGGTTCAAGTCGGTGACCTTATCCAAGTTAATGTACCCGGTGAAAGCACCTTAAACACTGGTTTCCAGGTGGATAAGCGTGGACGTATTACCCTTCCTGAAGTAGGCGCTGTGTTTGTTGCAGGTTACGACAGCGAACAGCTTAACAAAGTCGTTCTAGAGTCGCTGGCAACCGCTTATAAAGATCTTTCGAACGCTTCAGTGTATGTAAAAGAGCAGCAAATCATTATCTATGTGCAAGGTTATGTAGAACAGCCTGGCGAATACACTCTCGCATTAGGTTCTAGCATCCAAATGGCACTTTACGCTGCGGGTGGTTTACGCCCGGGCGCGCAACTGGACAAGCTTATTCTTAAGCGAGGCGCGGATAAGAAAGAGTTTAACTACAAACGATTCCTTGATTCAGGAGACGAGTCAACATTACCTACTCTGCAATCACTGGATTCACTGTTCGTTCCAGCTTCTCCATTAGTCGGTAACATTGAACAAGAGTTCGACGCAGCAAAGCTTGCTAACTCAGGTGACAGTGCCGACTCTCGTAACTCCATCAAAGTGTTTGGTGAAGTAAACGCGCCGGGTTCGTTCACTTACAAAGAGAACACCGACCTTGTCGACGTACTTATGCGTTCGGGCGGTGTCACTCGCTATGCCAGTGTTGAGCAAATCCGAGTGATTTCGAACAACACTCCAACGCTATTCAACCTAAAACGTTACTTAGATTCTGGTGACGAAAGTCTGCTTCCAATTTTACGCCCGGGTGCGACTATTTTCGTTCCCAAGCAAGAAGAAGAGATCAAATCCGGCGCGAACATGGTTTACGTAATGGGCGAAGTCGCAGCACCTGGTGCTTTTGAAGGCAAAAGAGACGCGACCTTTATGGATATCTTGGCGAATGCGGGCGGCCCAACTCGATTTGCAGAGTCACGACAAATCCGTGTCATCAAAGCAGATGGCAGAGTGCTTAAATTCGATTTAGCGGCTTACACTGAAGGCTTACCTAACTCTAACCCTCCTAGCATCAAAGCTGGTGACGCGATTTTCGTTCCTGAGAAAACCGACATGAACGAGAAGTCTTGGTTGAAAATCACGCCAGACAGAGCAGTTAACGTGATTGGTGAGGTGAATCGACCTGGTCGTATTGAATGGTCAGATGAAATGAACTTCATGGGATTATTGGCACACGTCGGTGGCCCTACGCTACGCGCTGACACATCGAAAATCGAGGTTGTTACAGGTAGAAAGCTAGTTGTGTTTAACCTTGATGATTTTATTCGAAATGGTGCGCCACGTGACCAAATGCCACAAATTCGAGCGGGCTCTATCGTGCGTGTTCACGACTTGCCACAAGACCCTTCAGACAATAAATCACAATGGGTTCGTCAAAGCTCTGATGCTTCGATCTACATTTTTGGACAAGTGAATGCGCCTGGTCGTTACCGCTTCACCAAAGACATGCACTTCCTTGATATCTTGTCTGCGGCTGACGGTCCAACAAAGGATGCCGACATCCACAACGTTCGAGTAACGCATCGTGACAAAACCTATTCGCAAGTAAGCAAACTTAACTTATCACTGTACTTCGAAACCGGTGACGAATCGTTACTGCCAAACGTAACCACTGGCGACACGATTTACATCCCAGAGAAAGGCAAAAACTGGTTAGATACACCGAAAGAAGAAACCGTTCGTGTGCTTGGTGCGATTAACAATCCGGGGCGTTATGTGTTCAACGACAACATGACCATTCTAGATATTCTGGCAGAAGCAGCAGGACCTACCGACAATGCTTATGTAGAAAAAATTACCATCGTCAATATGTCTTGCTGCCAAGGTCAGGCTCGTACTTTTGACCTTGTTGAATTCAGCAAAACGGCGAACATTTACAACTTGCCGGTGCTACGCGCTGGTGACACGATTTACATCCCAGACCGTCGCGAAAGCTTTATTGAAAAAGCACGCGTCGGACTTGATGACATACTGCGTATCACCACCACCATCGTATTAATAGGAGCTTTATAATGACTATTTCAGCGACCCATGCCGAAGTCGAGCAACTGTATTTAGCTTCTGAACTTAACGGCCAAAAATCAATATGCGTCACCGCTTGCCATTCAGGTGACGGTGTAACATCTATTGCAACTGCATTAGCCGAGCGTTTTCTTCTTGCGGGTCATTCAACGCTTTATGTTGATCTCAACTTATTTAACCCTGCTTTCAAAGATTTGAATATGCTAGAAGATAATCAGCAAGGTCAATTGATTGAACATGTTGAATCTCAGCGTACGTTTATCGGTGTCCCTGCTCCACAAGTTGCTTCAACGCAATTGGCTTATAAAGATCCGACAACGTTACAAAAAGTGGTCAACAAATGGTTAGAAAAATACGACAGAGTCATCATTGATACCTCACCGCTTCTCAACATAAACAAAGGCAACATTCCGGCGCAGTCTGTGGCGAGTGCTTGTGACAGCACACTAATGGTTGTCGCCTATGGTGAAACGTCGAGTCACCACCTAGAACAAGCGAAAAAGCTGCTTGATGCACAAAGTATCAACCTAATGGGCTGCGTGATGAACATGAAACAAAAGCCTAGCTTTGCACAAGAGATGGTCAGACAAATCAATCGAATGAAATTCATCCCCGCTAAGCTTCGCGATAGCTTGGCAAACAAGCTGTATCAAAATGAGTTTTTGAACCTTCCGATGTAACTTTCTTTTGCTACTTTCTGGCTGTCATTAAACCATGACAGCCACCTATCCTATTAGACTTCAAGCTCCAAAAGCTCTGAATAACTCAAAACCAAATTGGGTATTTTTGGCGAAGTTATTCTTAAAAATAAGATTTTAAAAACCATTCAACGCATTTAACACACATCAATCATGGTCTTACCCCCTTTAAATTCCTTCAAAAATCAACAGCCCCACGCCTAACTTTAGCGGTAATGTGACACAGACGGTTAAAGTGCCATGTAAATCGCATCAAAGATGGAATTCGTACGATTATTCCCTAAGATTATAAATAGAGGTGGTTTTTGACGAATTTGTAATAGTTTGACAAAGTTATCCGATGGCTGTTGAAACACAGTGGATGAATTGGCAAATCACACTTCACTGACTTTGCACGTTTATCTATTCAAACTTCACCCATCCCTCCTTCTGCTCAAATGGTTCAAATACACGGAAAGGATCACCATCGAGCAATTTAGATAATCAATTTACCTTGGTTACCTTAGTTGTATTATTAAAGAGAAAGGAAACTCAATATGAAATACAAGTTAAGCTCCGTATTTTTGTTAGTAGCAGCAGCCAGCGGTAATGCTAACGCTGGAGAATGTGGCAGCGTAACAATCGCAGATATGAACTGGAACTCTGCAACACTGATCGCCAATATCGACCAATTCATCCTTGAACATGGTTATGGGTGTGATGCTGAACTTATCCCTGGCGACACTATGCCAACAGGCACGTCTATGATCGAAAAAGGCCAGCCTGATGTTGCACCTGAACTTTGGAGCAACAGCTTAAAAGACGCATTAGATAAAGGTGTTGAAGAAAAACGTCTTCGCTACGCAGGTAAAGCACTTGTGAACGGCGGCGAAGAAGGCTTTTGGGTTCCAGCTTACCTAGTAAAACAGTACCCTGAAATGGCAACCATCGAAGGCGTACGCAAAAACGCAAGCTTATTCAAACACCCTGAAGACCCAGATACATCTGCATTCTACAGCTGCCCTGCAGGCTGGAACTGTCAGATCAGCGCCGGAAACCTGTTTAATGCTCTTGAGCTAGAAAACAGCGGTTTCACGATTGTTGATCCAGGCTCGAGTGCCGGCTTATCTGGCTCTATCGCAAAAGCTTATGAACGTGAAGAAGCTTGGTTTGGTTACTACTGGGCACCGACGGCTGTGCTAGGTAAATACGACATGGTTAAAGTCGACTTTGGCAGTGGCGTTAATGAGGAAGAGTTCCTTAACTGTACCACTAAAGAAGATTGTGAATCGCCAAAAGCGACCATGTACCCGCCTTCACCTGTTCACACGATTACCACTGAAAGTTTTGCGTCACGTGCTCCTGAAGCATACGACTACTTTACTAAACGTGGTTTCACGAACGACAAAATGAACTCGCTACTTGCTTGGATGGAAGACAACCAAGCTGATGGCGAAGAAGCGAGTCTGCATTTCTTAAGTGAATTCCCAGAAGTATGGCACCCATGGGTTTCTGAAGTAGTGGCTAAGAAAGTTGAAGCAGAGCTGTAAGAGCTTGATTTAATAACAAGTAATTACGCTTCAACAATAAAACAGAAATAACGTCGCTATACTTGATGTTATTCATGATTCGGAGCCCTTTTCATTAGCGATTTTCTTATCGCATGGACAAGTGGCTCCGAACTATAAGGATATAAAATGGCTGACAGCAATTGGTTATCAAGCTTTCCAGAGATGGAACGCGGTGATTTACGAACCATAAAAAAGACGCTAGATGGCGCATACCGTGAATTTTCCCGTGAATACGGCGAAATGATTGAATCTCTCTTTGACCCTCTTCTTTCATTCCTCGTTTGGTTTGAAAAACTCCTTATCTCAACACCTTGGATTATAGTCCTGGCTGTGTGTACCAGCCTTGTCTACGCAGCAAGCCGTTCTTGGAAACTGGCTCTAGGCTGTGTTGCTTCTCTACTTCTCATTGGTTACTTTGGAATGTGGGAAGACACCATGCGGACGCTCAGTATCATCACCGTATGTACCTTGGTTTCAATATTCTTGGGCATTCCGATTGGTATTGCGATGGCTCGTTCAAATCGAGCTCAGTCAATTGTTACGCCGATGCTCGATATCATGCAAACCATGCCTGCGTTCGTTTATTTGATTCCAGTGGTAATGCTACTGGGCATCGGTAAGATTCCAGGGCTAATCGCCGTGGTTATCTACGCGATTCCACCTGTAATTCGTCTAACTAACCTAGGCATACGCTTAGTTGATAAAGAAGTCCTTGAAGCCGCTACCGCTTTCGGTGCGAGCAAAAAGCAACGCTTATGGGGTGTTCAACTTCCTCTAGCAATGCCAACGATCATGGCGGGTATTAACCAAACCATCATGATGGCACTGTCTATGGTTGTTATCGCATCCATGATTGGTGTGAAAGGCCTAGGACAACCGGTTCTCAAATCGATTACTAACCAGTACTTCACATTAGGCTTGATGAATGGTTTCGCCATCGTTGCCCTCGCAATCCTTTTTGACCGCGCTTCTCAGGCGTACGCAAGAAGAACTAATGCGCATTTAGGAGGATTCAAGCATGACTAAACCATTGATTGAAATTAGTGGTCTGTACAAGGTGTTTGGACCGAAACCAATGTCTGTTATGAACCGAGTTCAAAACGGCGAACACAAAGATCAGATTCTTGCGGATACGGGTCATACCGTTGGTTTAAAAGAGATCAACCTTGAGATTAACCGTGGTGAAATCTTCGTTATCATGGGGCTTTCTGGCTCGGGTAAATCGACGCTGATTCGCCACTTCAACCGTTTGATTGACCCGACTCAAGGTAAAATCATGGTTGAAGGCATTGATGTGATGAGCCTCAACACTAAACAGCTAGAAGAGTTCCGTCGTCATAAAATGTCGATGGTATTCCAACGCTTTGGCTTAATGCCTCATCGCACTGTGGTTGAAAACGTTGCGTACGGGTTGGAAGTACAAGGCATCAAAAAAGAAGACCGTTTAGCAAAAGCCAACGAATGGTTAGAAACCGTGGGCTTGAAAGGTTACGGCAAGCAATACCCTGCGCAACTTTCAGGTGGTCAGCAACAACGTGTTGGCCTTTCTCGCGCTCTGTGTACTAACGCTGAAATCTTGTTAATGGATGAAGCCTTTTCGGCACTCGACCCTTTGATTCGAAGTGAAATGCAAGATCAGCTTATCGAACTTCAAGAGAAGCTTCATAAGACGATTGTTTTCATCACTCATGATCTGGACGAAGCACTCCGCCTAGGCGATAGAATCGCAATTTTGAAAGACGGCGAGTTAGTACAACAAGGCACACCACATGAGATTCTGCTAAATCCAGCCGATGATTACGTGGAAGCGTTCGTGAAAGACGTAAACCGTGCTCGTGCACTGACCGTTGAAACCGTTATGCAGCCTCCTCTGTATCGAATCACATCAGAAACAATTGAAGGTGCTTTGGCACAAATGAAGATGCTTAAAAACGATTACGCTTATCACGTAACAGATGACGGCTATCAAGGCCTAGTCACACAAGAAAGTCTACAAGACGCCGTTGAAGATTCATCGGTACATGATTTTAGTGACGAGATATACGAAGAAGTCCCTGCCATCTTACCTGATGCGGTGATTGAAGAAGTGCTACCGGACACTATGTCTTGTGACTACTCTCTTCCAGTTGTTGATGAAGACGGTAATCTAAAAGGTGAACTCGAGAGAAGCGCTGTTGCTGATATCTTCTCAGAAAGTAGCGAGGAAGAAGTAGAAGCCGACCCAAAGCCAAAAATTGATAAAGCTTCGTAGTCCTACTTTTCGTGATTTAAAGCACGGCTGTTTAAATTATCATTGTTTGGGTTATCGTTATTTGAGTTATTGCTATTTAGATTAGCCTAAACTACATAACCCGCTCTAAGACCACTGTTGTTATTTCACTGCAGTGGTCTTTTTCATTTGTATCGGGCTCGTTTTCTTCTGAGATCTACCCGCACCTTAGGCTTTATAGGCACCTAAGTTTATATTTCATAAGAGAAAACAAAATAAAATCAGTCCGTTAGGTTTGTCACAAACCCAATAGCAAGATGAGTGAGATGCCAATTAAATGCTCTATTTGTACGGCAACCAGTTGAAATTATTCTAGAAAATGACTAAAACTTAATAGTATTAACAGATATTAAGCTCAATAAAAGGACTTAGTGTGATGAATTCTACTTTAGCGTCAGACGCAGCTACAAATCTAAACTCACAACAAGTGAGCGAGCTTGTCGATGAAAGCGTTCTGGAGCAAATGATTCGCGATACAAGTGCGGACATTATCCCTATCTTGATCGACCATTATGTCGAAGAATCACAAACACGCTTGGTCGCTATAAAAGAGGCAGTCACGCAGAAAGACGCTCAAACACTTGAGTTCGAGGTCCACACTCTCGGCAGCACAGCGCTTTCGTTAGGTAATCGCCCTTTGGGTGAATTAGCTCGAGCTTTAGAAAAGCTATGTTTAGAACAGAGTCATGATGCGGCATTTCGACAAGTTGATGAATTACTAGAGCTCGCAGAGCGTTCAATAAAAGCCTTGCTTGAAAGGAAAGAGGCAGGCTTCAGCTAGCTTTGCATGTTCATTATCGGTATCAGATTAAAAACTCAAAACAGTCGTTATTAATATAGTCGCCATAAGATGGGCTCCATCATGAACAGCAATGCGAGAAGTTATACAGGCCGCTTCTTAAAAGATTGCATGTGGTAGATAACAAATACACAAGACTCGTATTGATGGTTGCATATCACTATGTTATTGATTGGTTAGGATAAAGTTTCAAAAGGAATACACAATGCGCCCTAAGGTATTGTTAGTTGAAGACTCCACCTCACTCGCCGTACTCTACAAGCAGTACGTAAAAGACGAGCCCTATGATATTTTCCACGTCGAAACCGGCGCGGAAGCTAAGACCTTCATTGAAAGGCACTCTCCACAGCTTGTGATTCTCGACCTTAAGCTTCCTGACATGCCAGGCGAAGAAGTCTTAGATTGGATTACTGCTAACGAAATACCGACCGCTGTCATCATCGCGACAGCGCATGGTTCAGTAAACATCGCGGTAGACCTTATCCAACGCGGTGCAGAAGACTTCTTAGAGAAACCCATTCAAGCCGATCGACTCAAGACCTCTGTTAGCTTGCATCTAAAAAGAGCGAAACTCGAAAACCTCGTCGATAACATGCAAAGCAAATTCGATCGTGATCGTTTTCATAATTTCATTGGCTCTTGCCTACCCATGCAGGCGGTTTACAAGATCATTGATTCGGTAGCACCAACCACTGCCAGCGTGTTTATTAACGGCGAAAGTGGTACAGGTAAAGAAGTGTGTGCGGAAGCGATTCACCAAGAGAGTCAGCGTAATGGTAAACCCTTCGTGGCCATTAACTGCGGCGCTATCCCTCGAGACCTAATGGAGAGTGAAATCTTCGGTCACGTTAAAGGTGCGTTTACCGGTGCGACAACCGACCGGAAAGGTGCAGCAATGCAAGCGCATGGCGGTACCCTATTTCTCGATGAGCTTTGTGAAATGGAACTGGAGATGCAGAAGAAGCTCCTCAGATTTTTGCAAACTGGTACGTTTACTCCACTCGGTGGCAACCGCGAGATTAAAGTGGATGTCAGAATTATCTGTGCGACCAACCGCGATCCACTGGTTGAAGTAGAAGAAGGACGTTTTAGAGAAGACCTTTACTATCGTGTTCACGTTGTGCCTATCGAAATGCCACCGCTTCGTGAACGAGGAAGTGACATTGTCACCCTATCTAATCACTTCTTGAAACTGTACGCGAAGCAAGATAAGAAGAAGTTTAAATCAATAGACAAAGAAACGCAGAATCTACTTAAACGTTATGCGTGGCCAGGCAATGTGCGTCAGTTGCAAAACATCATCCGTAACATCGTGGTGTTGAACAATGAAACGAGCGTGACTAAAGACATGTTACCGCCTCCGATTAATAAAGTAGATGCCGCTCCATCATCTAAATCAGTGACACCAATTCGAGTAACTGCGCCTCAACCTGCAGTTGTTGAAGCACCAGAAGCTAAGTTGCCACCGATTACTCCGGAAGAGTTGGAACAATCGTCAGTTGCTCAAGCTCACAACGAGCCGATGACGCCTGCATTTACCACAAGCGAAGGTGCTATTCGTCCAATGTGGCAAATAGAACGTGAAGCCATTCAACATGCCATCAATCATTGCGATGGGAATGTGTTAAACGCTGCTGTGCTGTTAGAACTTAGCCCTTCTACTGTTTATCGTAAGAAACAGGCTTGGGAATCGGAAGATGAGTACAATCAAGCCTAACCAAGGTGTACTCGACATAAACCTTCATGAGATTTGGCTGTTGATCGACAGCCAAACTTTTGGAGGCATAGAAACGCATGTTTTAGAATTAGCACAAGGCCTGATATCGGAAAGCGCTCAGTATTCAGAGGCTGTTCGTATCGTTCTTTTGACTAAGTTTAATCCTGAAGCGATCATCGTTGAAAAGTTGAATGCGCTGAACATCCCTTTTAGTTACCTCTCCGATTTAGCCTCATGTTCTGTAGATTCAAATGGCAATAGCGCGACACAGCTGAAACGTGCAGTTCAACATTATCAACCAAGGCTTATCCATGCTCATGGTTACAAAGCCAGTTTGGTCAGCAAGTTAATCAAGCTTCCGCCTCGTTTCAACAACACAAAGCAAATCACCACTTATCACGCAGGTGAAACCCCAACAGGCAAAGTATGGCTTTATGATTGGCTCGACCGTTACAGCAGTTTTCTTTCTGATCAGTCGCTCGTGGTCAGTGAAAAGATTAAAGCGAAAGTGCCGAGTCAAACCCATCAATTGAATAACTTTGTTAAAATGCCAACCGGGTTAACAAGCTCCCCTTCATCAAGCCTATTCCATGTTGGTTTTGTGGGGCGATTGAGCCATGAAAAAGCGCCTGATCGATTTGTTGCATTAGCCAAACAGTTTCCTGATGTTCGGTTTGAGCTTTTTGGTGACGGGCCAGAAATGGACATCTTAGTTAAATCGCAGCCTGATAATGTGACCTTTCATGGGCATCAGACCAATATGGACGACGTCTGGAGCCAAATCGATCTGTTAATCATCCCTTCTCGCTTTGAAGGCTTACCTATGGCGGCATTAGAAGCCATGATTCGTGGCATTCCCGTTCTCGCCACCTCAGTTGGTAACTTGCCTCAACTCATCGAGCATCAAGTTAACGGCTACCTTGCAAATTCAGAAGCTGAGCTAGAACAGTTTTTATCTTTGTGGATGTCATTGACGAACGAGCAACGTAACTCTCTCAAGAGTCACGCGATAGAAACCGTGAAAAACCAATACTCTCCACAAGCCGTTGTCCCGCAGTTGTTGGAAATCTATCAACTCGACCGTTAATTCTAGCCTTAGTCGATAACTGGTTATTTGGGCTTGATGATTTAAGTACTTTAGTCAGTTTTATACTGATTCTCAAAATGACAAAACTCACCTCAAGGCTACGCCCTCACTTAATAATCCAACATTAAATCAGTAAGTTAAATAAAATGCATAACTGGCACTCACTTTGCAATCTTTAACATCAGGCGTAACTACGTCTTAAAAAGATTACGAGCCGAGTCCTAAAGAGTTTATTTGCCAATAGAGGTCACAATGGTCAACCCTGAAGCCAATAGATTGCCAGTCATCATCACGATCAGCACCTTGTGTGTTGGGCTTGGTGTTGTTTGGTACTTTGTGCCTCACCCTGCTGTCATTGTGGCGCTCGCTCTTGTGCCATTGGCCGGGTTATTCGTGTTAAACAAAACATTCTGGTTAGTTCTATTGTTCGTTGTCTTTTCATTTTTCCGAATTCACGAAGCTATACCTCAGCTCTATTCGCTAAAAATACCGCTGATGCTTTCATTAGGCGCTCTGTCGGCTCTTCTATGGCATGCATTAATCAGTAAAGAACTTAAAATCTTCTGGCACCCTTGTTTAAATTGGCTCGCCATATTTTGGGTATTGGTTTTCATTGGTATTATCTTCGCGTCCAATAGGCCAATAGCACTAGCAGAATTCAAGGGCGTTTATTGGAAAATTATAGTGATGACGCTTGCGATTACTTGGCTAGTAAACACCACGGAAAATCTCGCAAAAACCGCGATGACGATTATCTACGCTGGCGCTTTAGTCAGCTCTATTGCCGTCTACAACTCAGTAAATGGTATTGGGCTTGTCGAGGGCTCACGCGTGACTATTGGCCGCGATTTTGGCTCTATGTTAGGTGACCCGAACGACCTAGCACTGGTACTGATGTTCCCACTCGCCTTTACAATAAGCCAAGCCACCACGACTGGCATCTCACGATCCAAACGTTTAATCAGTGCCTTAGTTTGTCTGTTACTGCTCGCCGCCATTATTGCCACTCAAAGCCGTGGCGGATTACTGGGTTGTATTGCGGTGATTGGTATTTTTGCGTGGAAGCTAGTGCGCTCTAAAGTCCTCTTAATCTCCGTAGGAACTGTCGCGGCCGTCGTGCTCTACTTGGTTGCTGGGATCTCAGACAGGTCTTCTGGTGGTGCAGCTGAACAAGGCATCGATGAATCTGCAATGGGGCGAATCTATGCTTGGGAAGCGGCAGTAAAAATGGCAGTTGAGAACCCACTGACCGGCGTAGGGTTGAACAACTTCTTCTCGAACTACTTCTTTTACAGTTCGCATTGGGACGGACTGAATCACGCCGTTCACAGTACCTGGTTTGGTGTGTTGGCAGAAACAGGCTTTATTGGTCTGATCATTTTTGTCTGCCTTATCGTTGCTTTGATCAAAACCTCTCGCTCTACGCTAACGAGATTAAAAAACTCGACCACAGAAATCGCACCCGAACTCAACGCGGTCGCCTATGCGATCTATGCCGGTCTGATTGGAACAATCGTGTCGGGTACATTTTTGACTCAAGGCTTCAACTGGCCGATTTATATCCTCGCAGCACTCACAGTTTGCGTCTCAAACGTATCTCAAACTGCCTGTCAAAATGAGAAAACCTAAAAGTCACATTTTAACCTATTGAAAGTATTATATTTATTAAATGGCACAATATATGAAAGTACTTCTATATAACAAAAAAGAGGATTTTCATTATGACGTCAGTATCTATACATCAATTCAAACATTGGCTTAAGTTTCATCCTAATTCTCGAATTAGAAATGTGTTTTTCATTTTGAAAGACATCAGAAGCGCAGAGCTACCTACCCCTAAACTATTTAATCGCTGTCTATATCAAGCGCACAAGCTAGTGGTGAATCTGGTTTCTGGCTTTACGCGATTCTTCTACTGGACTCCGGCTTTCAAAGGTCGTGTGGCTCAATGTGGCAAACGCCTGTATTTGTATGGTGGACTGCCTTTCGTCAGCGGTCCGGTACAAATTTCGATTGGCGATAACTGCCGTATCTCTGGCCACACGACATTCTCTGGTTGTACTCAGCCACTTGAAGGCTTGGAACACCCACTATTGTCGATTGGCAACAACGTCGACATTGGTTGGCAGTCGACTATCGCTGTTGGCGGTAAAGTCGTTATCTCTGACAACGTACGAATCGCAGGCGGCGCTTTTCTATTTGGATACTCTGGACACCCGCTTGATGCAAAACGCCGAGCGCTAGGTGAAGGTGACGACCCTCAGCAAATCGGTGACATCATTCTTGAACCCGATGTTTGGTTGGGCACGAATGTGACGGTCAAAGGTGGCGTAACCATCGGCGAAGGTGCCGTAATAGCCGCAGGCAGCGTAGTAACAAAGAATATTCCTGCCTTCGCAATCGCAGGTGGCAACCCAGCTCGAGTTGTCGGTCACATCAAACCCGTTGAAGTGACAGAATCCGATATGTTCGATTCGTTAGAGACTCATGGAGGTGACCATGCGTGATTTAATCGTATTTGGTGAAGACTTTGGTGGCCTACCTTCATCGACTCAACATTTAGTTCGTCACCTTGCTAAGCAGCACAAAGTCTTATGGGTCAACTCAATTGGCTTAAGACAACCGAAGCTGTCCGCCAAAGATGTTAGCCGAGCGTTCAACAAGTTGTTTGGTAAAACCAAGGCCGTAACTCAAAACATGCTCGACTCTGAGGGACACGACAACATTACTATCGTTAACTTAAAGACAATCCCTGCGCCTGCTTCTAAATTTTCTAGAAAGTTGGCTCAGCAAATGATGTTGCACCAACTAAAACCGGTTATTGCGGAGCTTAATCTTAACGCGCCTATCCTATGGACTTCTCTTCCGACCGCTGTTGATTTGTGCGGACACTTAGGCGAGTCATCTGTGGTCTATTACTGCGGTGATGATTTTAGCGCGCTGGCTGGTGTTGATCATGACACCGTTGCACAGCACGAATCAGAGCTAATCGAAAAATCAACGCTTATATTCGCGGCTAGCAAAAAATTGATGGGTAAATTTCCAAAGCATAAAGCGCACTTGCTACCACATGGTGTCGACGTAGACCTATTTTCAACACCCGCACCAAGAGCAAAAGATTTACCAAGCAACCACCGCCCTATTGCTGGTTTTTATGGCAGCCTTTCTAAGTGGCTTGATTATGAAATGATTGATCATGTTGCGAATGCGATGCCGGAATGGGACTTTGTTTTCATAGGTCCAAACGAGCTTGATACGCTCATGCTGCCTAAGTTGAGTAACGTACATTACCTTGGCCCTCGTCCACACCACACGCTACCAAGCTATTCTCAACACTGGGATGTGAGCTTGTTGCCGTTTGTTGATAACGAGCAGATCCGAGCGTGTAGCCCACTCAAACTAATGGAATACCTTGCGGCGGGCACCCCCATTATCACAACACCGTTCCCTGCTTTGGTTCCATATCAAGGGCACGTAACCACGGTTGGCAGTGCCAACCAAATGATTTGGGCGCTTGATCATGCACGCGAGCTAAGCAACTCACCTATCTCTGTCGTCGAACAAGAGAGCTGGCAGAACCGTGGTAACTTCGTACATTGGATGTTGGAGCTATTATGAATAATCTGAAATTGCGGTTATTAGTCATCATCAATGCGATGTGGCGCCAACGCTACGTTATCGTTCTGCCAATGCTTATTTTGCCCTTTGTAGGCTTTGGTGTGAGCAAGTTGGCTCCAACTAAATATGACGCGCATACCAGTATGTTGATTCAAGAAACGGCCAAGATGAATCCATTCTTGGAAGACATTGCCGTTTCGACGATGCTCAAAGATCGACTTAACGCATTGAGAACACTGCTTCACAGTCGACATGTGCTTTACTCGGTCGCTGATGAACTGCAATTAACCACGCCAGATATGCCTGAAATTGAGAAACAAGAGATCATTACTGACCTGTCTCAACGTCTAACGGTGACTCAGCTTGGAAAAGATTTTCTAAAGATAAGTCTAACGTCGAACACACCAAATGGAATGGAAGCTACGCTGCGCTCGGTAAGTGAACATTTCATTGAACAGTTACTTGCACCGGAACGTTCATCGATTGAAGATTCAAGTAACTTCTTGAAAATCCATATCGACAAACGTAGCGCAGAGCTTGCAGAAGCAGAAGAAGCGCTAGCTGCATACATGAATGAGAATGTTCATTCGACGCCTGAGGTACAGAGCCAAAGTTTGAATCGCTTAGCTTCACTCAAACAAACACTGGCAGAAAAAGAGGCCGAGTTATCGGGTGTCGAAAAAAGTTTAGGGTCAATCGACCAACAACTTTCAAGAACCAACCCTGTGATCGGTAAATTAGAAGACCAGATCATCGACATTCGTAGCGACCTTACCTTGTTACAAGCTAAATACACGGACAAGCACAGTGCTGTGCAAGCTAAAGTGCGTGAGCTAGACAGACTAGAGAATGAACGTAAGAGTTTGCTCGAGGTAACCCAGCCAACGATGAATAGCGACCAGCTTTGGGACATCGCAAGTAGTACGACACTGAACAAACTTTCTGATACCCAACCTCTTCTGGTCACTCAATTACACAGCCTACAGCTGGTTCGTGCTCGCTTTGAGTCTTTAACTGAAGAGACCAAAAGCCTTCGAACTATGATTTTCGAATTAGAACACAAGGCCAATAACTTCGGCGAAAATGCAAAAGAGATGTACCGCCTTAAACGTCAAGTTGAAATCAAACGTCAACTATATGATGAACTGACAGAGCGTTATGAAATGGCTCAACTAACGGGTTCGCTTGGTGTATTCGAGCAAAACAAACGTGTGAAGATTATCGATTTGCCTTTCACACCGAGTGTCAAATCTAACATGCCGACTTTTGTTTTTATTCTGGCTGGATTCGTTGCAGGTATCGGTTTGGGTATTGGTTTAGCGGTATTGTTTGAACTGTTTGATTCTTCAATCAAACGCAAAGACGAAATCGAAGATATCTTGGGTGTCCCTGTGATAACGGTGATCCCTAAAATGAGCTAGTCAGCCTCAAAGCCATTTTTGACTTGCTAGATTCACAGCTTTCTAATTTCCTAGCTTCGTGCTTCCTAGCTTTCTAGCTTTCTAGTTTCCAAGCTTCGTGCATCCTAGAGCAAAACGCCAACACTCGCGGTGTTTTTCAAGGTAGT
>NZ_JBFRNC010000022.1:0-128299 GCF_041470825.1 Vibrio sp. 10N.261.55.A10
AGCCGCGATGAACCTTTTTTGTTTTCTAAAGATCTACAAAGAAAATACGAATGAAACACCTACAGCTTCGAAGCGCAAACACTCTCGAAGCGAAGCCTATCTGCATCTTTAGGGTAAAGTCCGTACTCGTATCTTTCTTTAACCGTTAGTGCTTTCGAAGATCTTGTCAGCCGATGCTGCCACAAAACCGGTATAAAGCTCACCATTAGCCATCGCATAACGCTTAGCGAACTCATAGAAGCCTCCAGGAATCATCTCATTGCCCTCAACAAATGAAACTGGGACTTTATCTGCCATTGTTGATGATTGCTCTAATAAGACCTCTGGAGAGCCTTTAACCTGGCCACCAGATGCATTGATCGTGAAGCCTGATTCGCTCAAATAATCATTCACTGCCTGCACTTCATCAAAAGCATCGAGTTGATTAACGCTCACTGTAAAGTGGTTGGCACCGTAACCATGAGCTGCGAGCCAAGACGCGTATTCACTCTCTTTTGCAAGCACTTGGAAATCTGCGAAGCTCAAGTCCCATAGACGACCACCAAACAAGAATTCATGGCCTTGAAGCTTGCTTACGTCGACTTGCTCAACCAACTTAGCAACGATCTGTTGCAAGTCACTTGAACACTCTTCGACCTTCAACTCACTAATGAACACTTTAGGTTGATTTGGATCTGGGTGCTCGTAATGCTTCGCTACTAGCTTCTTACTCTCAAACAAGTAATCGCCACACGCTTTATAACCTAGCTCAAGGAAAGGCTTAGCCAATGTTTCAATACCTAGCGGAGCAACATTGAAAGTACGCAGTGCAATGTGATCATTAATCAGAGCTTCGTCTTCTTTCAGCAAGTGATGTACTTTCTCAGCCGATGGACAAAGCCTGTGAATGTAATCGTCCCAAAGTGATTTAAAGAGTAGATCGGGCGTCATGGTGACTCCTTGTCAAAGGTTCTAGCAAGCTAGTAATTTGGATAAGAGAGGGAGAGGCTGAGACACAGAGTCAGCAGCCATCAGCCTGTGACATACTTTTTCTATTATTATCTACCGCCCAATCTAGGTGTCGGACGTGATGGAAAAGGAAAGCGATAACACCACTTCCCTATTTCAAGCTTAACGCATGAGCCTAAGACTCATTAGCCTAAATTAAAGCTCAATACCCGGGCTAAACGTTGCTGGAAGTTGAGTTTCACCGCCTTCCATTGAAGCCATAGGATAAGCACAGTAGTCCGCCGCATAGTAAGCACTTGGGCGTAGGTTGCCTGAAGCACCCGGACCACCAAATGGTGCATCACCACTTGCGCCTGTTAGCTGACGGTTACGGTTAACAATACCCGCACGGATATGGTCAACGAAGTATTCCCATTCAGAATCATCTGTTGATACAAGACCCGCAGACAAACCAAAACGAGTGTCGTTCGCTAACTCAACCGCTTGCTCTAGTGACTGGTAACGAACAACTTGTAGCAATGGACCGAAGTACTCTTCATCCGGCAGTTCAGCAATATTGGTTGCATCGATAATGCCCGGAGAAACAAACGCCGCTTGACCCGCTTTTGCTTCTACTAGGCTGACACCACCTAACGATTGCAGATTAGCTTGCGCGTCTAGAATAAATTTAGCGGCAGCTTCAGAGATCTGAGGGCCCATGAAAGGAGCTGGTTCCGCGAAAGGCTGATCGACACGAATCTTTTGCGTAGCTGCGACCAGTTTATCTAGAAGCAGATCGCCCTTCTCGCCAACAGGCACATACAAGCGACGAGCACATGTACAACGCTGACCAGCACTGATGAACGCCGATTGGATGATAGTGTATACCGTTGCGTCTGCATCACCGTATTGGTCGCTGATCACCATAGGGTTGTTGCCGCCCATTTCTAGTGCCAGCATCTTGCCCGGTTGGCCCGCGAATTGACGATGCAGGATATGACCGGTATTGGCACTACCTGTGAACAGCACGCCATCAAGGCCTTTAGCATCAGCCAGTGCGATACCTGTCTCTTTGGCACCTTGTACTAGGTTAATTACGCCAGCAGGAAGGCCAGCTTCTTGCCATAGTTTCATCGCAAACTCACCCGTCCAAGGTGTCTGCTCTGACGGCTTAAATACCACGGTATTACCCGATAGCAGTGCTGGAACAATATGACCGTTAGGTAGATGACCAGGGAAGTTATAAGGACCAAATACTGCCATTACGCCTAATGGACGATGACGCAGTACAATTTGGTTGCCTGCAGCTTCACGTGAAGCTTCACCAGTACGTTCATGGTAAGCACGAATAGAGATAGCAATTTTGCCCGCCATCGCGCCCGCTTCAGTACGCGTTTCCCAAATCGGTTTCCCCGTCTCTTTTGCAATAATTTGTGCTATTTCTTCGCTGTTCTCTTTAACTTTCTCAGCAAAATTCAACACGATCGCTTCACGCTCGGCAAAGCTCAGTTTTTTCCAAACTAAGAAGGCTTCACGAGCCGCTGCTACTGCAGATTCAACCTGTGCAGGAGTTGCGCTATCACCCTGCCATACTACTTCATTATTGTATGGGCTTACTGATGCCATGGCGTCACCTTGACCTGCCACCCATTGTCCTGCTATCCACTGAGTCATACTTCTATCCTTAAAATCTTCGACAGATAATCACTGCTCTTACTGAGCTAACATGCGAACGAATTCGCCTTCTTTTACTTCAAGAGCGCTTGCTACTTCAGATGATAAAATCACTGTGTCACTTGCTTGGTCATACGCACCTTTCGCAGCGACTGCGCGGAAGTTCTCGAACGAGGTATTACCAATTAGGAAGTCTTTAGAACTGGAGTGCTCTGCAATTTTTACTTGAGCACGAATCGCATAACGTACCGATTCAATGTTTCTTAAATCACATTCAACCGTTGGCCCCGCATCAAAGATGTCAACGTAGCCTCGGTTAGTGAAACCTTCACGTTCCAGCAACTTAAGTGCAGGGCGCGTATTATCATGTACCTCTCCGATCACCGCCTGAGCTTCTTTGCTCAGCAGGTTCACATAGATAGGTAGCTTCGGCATTAGGTCAGCAATGAAGCCTTTCTTACCAATACCGGTTAGGTAATCAGCAAGCGTGAAATCAATCGAGAAGAAGTGCTCTTGCAGCCATTGCCAGAAAGGAGAGTTGCCTTCGGCATCCGATACACCACGCATCTCAGCAAAAATCGTTTTTGAGAAACGCTCTGGGTGTTCCGCCATGATCAAAAACCGACACTTCGACATCAAACGACCGTTCAAGCCGCCACGGAAATCTGGACGCAAAAATAGCGTACAGATCTCACTGCACCCGGTGTAGTTATTACCGAAAGTCAGTAGCTTAACGACGTTGTTCACGCCTAGCTTTTGTGATGAGTGGACTACTTTGCTGATGTGGTAAGAATAAAACGGTACATCCCAGCCAATGGAAGCTTCGATACCCGTTGTACCAGCAACTTCGCCAGTTTCAGCGTCGAAACCCACCATTAGGTAGCCTTCATCACCGGGCTCGGTCACGCCTTGTTTCGCGAAGCTATATTCAGAGTGAGTAATACGATTGGTTAACAGTTCTTCGTTAACCGGAAGAGATGTGAATCCATGTCCTGACTCAACAGCGCAGGTATGCAACGCGTCGTAATCAGATAGTTTAATTGGGCGAACAACTAGCATCAATATTCCCTCCAGATGCAAAATAGGCCCAAAACCAGAAGCTTGGGCCTTTAGCAGAACGTCATGGGATCGCTCTATTGGCGATCATTCCTATGACGCCGCTCAGGCTAAACTAGCGTAGCGATTGCTTTGTCTAGTTTTGATAAGCCTTCTTCAATTTCTTGTGTAGTAATAACCAGTGATGGCGTGAAACGAACCACGTTTGCACCCGCAACCAGTACCATCAAGCCTTGTTCGCCTGCTGCTACCAATACGTCACGTGCACGGCCTTGCCACTCTTCGTTAAGTGCAGCACCTAGTAGTAGGCCTTTACCACGAACTTCACTGAAGATTTGGTACTTGTCGTTAATCTTAGCTAGACCATCGCGGAACAGAGCTTCACGCTCTTTCACGCCAGCTAATGTTTCAGGTTGGCTAACCACATCAACAACCGCCTCAGCAACAGCACACGCCAGTGGGTTACCACCGTAAGTAGAACCGTGCGTACCAACTTTTAGATGTGTCGCGAGTTCAGTGGTCGTAAGCATTGCACCGATAGGGAAACCACCACCTAGAGATTTAGCCGTGCTTAGAATATCTGGTGTCACACCTAGGCCTTGGTAAGCGTAAAAGTTACCGGTACGACCATTACCCGTTTGCACTTCATCAAAGATAAGCAGTGCATTGTGTTTATCACACAGTTCACGAACCGTGTTCACGAATTCAGACGTTGGAGAGATGATACCGCCCTCGCCTTGCAGAGGTTCCATCATGATTGCACAAGTACGATCAGAGATGTGCGCTTCTAGCGCTGCAATATCGTTGTAAAGCAGGTGAGTCACATCGCCCGGTTTAGGACCGAAACCATCAGAGTAAGCTTCTTGACCACCAACCGTTACGGTAAAGAAAGTACGACCGTGGAAACCTTGTTTGAATGCAATGATTTCAGATTTCTCAGGACCGTGAACATCCGCCGCCCAACGACGAGCTAGCTTCAATGCTGCTTCATTCGCTTCTGCGCCAGAGTTGGCAAAGAATACTTTTTCTGCAAAACATACGTCGGTTAGCTTTTTCGCTAGACGCAGCGCAGGTTCGTTGGTCATCACGTTACTTAGGTGCCAAATCTTGTTTGCTTGCTCAGTAACTGCGTTAACCATTGCCGGGTGACAGTGACCCAAACAGCTCACAGCGATACCACCAGCAAAGTCGATATACTCTCGGCCTTGTTGGTCCCAAACGCGTGCGCCTTCCCCTTTTACTGGGATCATTTCCATTGGGTTATAACAAGGCACCATCACCTCATTAAACAGACTACGTTCTACTTTATTTTCCACTGTCATCGTACATTCCTTCTCGATACCGCAAGCTTCGCAAATAAGCGTAATGGTTCATAAGTGAGACAAAGATATTTTGTCTCGCCATAATCCCGCTGCAGCATTATATTTACATTTAATTAACCTTTTCAATAGTAGATTATTCTTTAGCCATCCCTCACAACCAGCTAAACGTCACTACCTATGACTATTTATGCATCAATTAATCTGTTTTATGAAGCTTTTTTTACCTAAACGTATGACTAGTAATAGCAAAGCCTTACTGGCACAGCGGTATATAGGGTTCGAGAGGAAATAACGCGAATAATTTTGCATAGGCTAAAAACTTAGCGAAGCGAGAGAGAAATGTTATAAAAAGTGATCGGCGTCAGAGGGAGAGAGACGCGTAAAGCCCGAATTTAAACGCTTAACGAATGGGCTGACAGGTTTAACTGGCTTATTTAGGCGGAGAAAGGGTCAAATTTAAACACTTAGCGTGCTAGGAAGTTAGCGAGAAGTTGGTGTCCTTGCTCTGTTTTAATCGATTCAGGGTGAAATTGCACCGCATCAATCGGCAAGGTTTTGTGTTGATAACCCATGATCTCATCCATGCTGCCATCTTCAAACTCCGTCCAAGACGTCAGTTCAAAGCAATCTGGTAGCGTGCCATTTTTCACCACTAGTGAGTGGTAACGTGTCACGGTCAATGGGTTGTTCAATCCCTGAAAAACACTCTTGCCATTGTGGCGTATCGGAGAGGTTTTACCGTGCATCACTTGTCTGGCTCTCACCACTTCACCACCAAACACTTGGGCAATGGCTTGATGACCAAGACACACTCCTAAGAGCGGCAGTTTACCAACGAAGTGTTCGATGACTTGTAGAGAAATGCCCGCATCATCCGGTGTACAAGGACCCGGCGAGATAACAAGATGACTAGGATTTAGCGCTTCGATGCCCGCAATATCAATCTCATCGTTGCGAACAACTTTTACAGTTACCCCTAACTCACAGAAATACTGATACAAGTTATAGGTAAAGGAGTCGTAGTTATCGATGATAAGTAACATGGGTCGAAATCGTTTGCTAAATACTAAAGGATTGGGAGATATAGGGGCGGTATTGTGCAATACCCATAGCGAAAGGCAAGTGGAAACTGCATTTCGCCAATAATTAAGGCCAACCTAAGTTGACCTTAATTGTTTACAGATAGCCTTAAGTTACCTGAATTGGCTTGCTTGTATGGCTTGCCAATCTACTTACGATTTAGCTACTTGCGACGACGCCACATTACTAGACCAAACAATGACATCAATGCACCCAAGCCGAATGAACCGCCGACTCTGAGCTCAAGAACCGCAGGATCATGATCCGATGAACGGAAGTGATCTTGGTACTTAGGCAGATCGCCTTTATACTCTTCGTTGTAGTCAAACAACGTCGATTCGCCACCGTTAATGTGCCAGTCAGTTGCATCCACAACCATGTCTTTCAGGCTGTCGCTGATCAACAGGTGATCCAGTGCGCCCACTTCGTCATTGTATGAGTAGCTCCAGCTGTCTGGGTGCTTTTGAGCCACAGCATTAATGTAACCGTAGTTCTTAGTAATCACCGCGCCGTTATCACCAAACTGTTCAACACCATCAATGTAAGTGTTACGAGCCGCTTTGATTTGCTTACCGTATTTCTCTTCAGAGTAATCCGTTAGCACCAGCATTGGATCTTCCATGCCGTACGAGTTCATATCACCCAGGATCACTTTGTGACCTTTGATACCATCGAGCGCTTCACCCAGTGCCACCGCCGCAGCTACGCGGAAGTTCTCACATGAGCCTTGCTTGTCGGCATCAACACCACCTTGACCACCCTGTTCAACCGGTGCTGCATCTTCCCAACACTTAGAGCCTTTAGATTTAAAGTGGTTAATCGCTACGGTCAGTTTCTCTTTGGTACCTTTGACCTTGAAGGTTGGCGCTAATGAGTCACGCTGGTAGTTCTTACCGTCCTCAATCACCTTACCTGAATCGTCTAACACCTCTGGTGCTTGTTGGCTTGGCATCGCGATAACGCGGCTGTCTTTTAGCTTAACTACCTTCTTACGGTAAATAACACCCGTTGTGATTACGTCAGTACCAATCGAGTCCATCTCGTCGGTTACGCCATCTTCATTTGAATCAACAGCGACAAACGTATAACGGTCTTTCTTACGCTCAATGCGATCATTCAGCTGGTTAACAAGCTGTTGAATCGCTGAACCTTCACCAAAGCCGTTGTTCTCAATTTCCATCAAACCAATGATGTCAGCGTCTAGACGAAGAATCGCGTTCACAATCTTCTCTTGCTGCATTTCAAACTCAGTGATGGTGTTCGCGCCACGGTTGTTGCCGTGCTGGTTCGCGTCACCGCCAAATGGAGAGTTGAAGTAGTTCAATACATTGAAGGTCGCAATACGCAGGTCACCTTCATCCATGTCTGGTTTGTCAGTACGTGGGTCGTTACGAACGAAGTTTTCAGCCGAGATCTGGTTAGTCGCAATTAAACGGTATTCACCGTAGCTGTAAGTCAACACACCTTCTAGGCCGACAATGGTGTCATCGATACGGATGTAGTCTTCGGTCGAACCATCTTGGTCGATGTCGGTACGGCCAAAATCTGGGTAGAAAGGAACTTGTCCGTCACCCGCTTTTTGATCCGTTTCAACGAAAAGGCGACGATCAGCGTTGTCTTCTGTTTGTTGTTTCGCTTCATCAGAACCGGCAGCAAAAAGCTGGTTCGGCTGCATGTTGATACGCTCATGGGCTAATACCATGTTGTTACGACGACCTGCGTAGTCATAACCGAAGGTACGCGTCACACGCATATCAAGCGCTTCGGTTGTTTTCACCAACATGCCTTCGTAGCGTTCAAGCGTTGCAGCGAAGTTCTCGTCACTGTCTAGCACTTCTATCGCCGTCGCTTCAGGTGCCTGCTGCTCGCCCTGTTTTAGCCATTGGTTGTTTTCTACTTTCAGCTGAGTGTGGCTGTAGTATTCTTGAACCTTGCCTTTCACACACACTACATCACCGGCTACTAGCTCTGAGCTCGACTGGTTGGTATGAATAAATAGACCCTCAGAAGTGCTTGAGTTGAAATCATCCTCAAGTGCTTGCAGGTAGAAGCCTTTAGTTAGGCCTGTTGTTACCGCACTTACCACACCTTTTACGAAATATTCATCGTCGGTGATGTACGGGTAGCCATCGATGAATGGCGATGTAGCGCCCTCACCTTGGATTTCTTGAATGGTGGTGAATACTGGGTCAGAGCCATCTTGTGTACAAGTGAAGGCTTCTGGCAGTTCAACGCTGTCTAGTGAACCTAGGCCTTCAATGCTGTCTTTTGGTAGCGATACCCATTGTGAAGCATCAAACGTCGCAGAAGGTGTTTGTGTCGCACGAACCAAAGTAACATCTTTGCCCCAGTCCACATCGCCCATCAAACCAACAACATCATGCACCGAACCATCTGCATTCAAGATAGCTAGCGGGTCGTCACCATTATGATTGGCGATAGAGGCATTAATGATGTCAGCTTGAGCTTTAATCTCATCACTCGCACTAGAATGTGCGACCACGAGTACTTCACCGGGTGCTAAAACGTGTCCATCTAAAGGTAAAGTGGCACCCCATGATCCGTTGCCATTGGCAGATTTCACCAATGAGTAACCATCTAAACTAATGCTGCTATCGCCACTATTGGCAATCTCAACCGCTTTGTTATAGCTGCCGCCTTCCACATATTGTGAAATAAACAAATCAGCGTGTGCGCTTGTAGTTAACAAGCTACCAATTGCCACTGCTAGCAATGAAGGTTTGTGTAAAAGAGCCATCCGTTTCACCTGAGTTCATCGAGTTATAGTCACTGCCATCTATGGGCAGTCATGTATTTTGTGGTAACTATCAGGTTTATTTATGAAAGGAATAAGTCAGTTGGCAAGAAAATGAGGAACTTATCACTTTGGAATCATCAATTGTTTGGCACGTTATATATTTCCAACATATATAGAAACGAGTGTAATTTTATAAAGCTTGAGGGTACCAAATAAGATCATCTGCACAGCATTACAGCGATGGATATGCTAGCTAAATACTGGGTAAATTATCAATTCAAACAAGGGGGTTTCGAGGAAGGCAAATGGAATGGGCATGAAAAAGCCCAAAGTAAACAACAGCTACTTTGGGCTCAAATTCTCAAGCGAGTTGTGTTAGTTCACCCTATGGGCGAGTAACAAAACCTACTGCTTCGTATGCTTTTTTCAGTGTCACTGCAGCACGTTCAGAGGCTTTTTCAGCACCGGCTTTCATTACTGCGTCCATGTAGGCACGGTCAGCACGGATACGGTGATATTCAGCTTGAATCGGCTCAAGCATCTCAACCAATGCTGCGCCTACGTCTTTCTTGAACGGACCGTACATTTCAACGCCTTGGTACTGCGCTTCGATCTCTTCGAACGTTTTACCCGTCGCTGCAGAGTACAGACCCATTAGGTTAGAGATACCCGCTTTGTTTTCCCAATCGTGAGCAATGCGTGGTGGTGTTTCTGCATCGGTTTGCGCTTTGTTGATCTTCTTGATGATCGACTTAGGCTCTTCTAGCAGAGTAATCACGTTCTTACGGTTGTCGTCCGACTTAGACATCTTCTTCGTCGCGTCTTGCAGGCTCATTACACGTGCATTCACTGTTGGAATGTAAGGTTCTGGTACTTGGAAGATTGGCGTTTCAGGACCGTAGATGTTATTGAAGCGAGTTGCGATATCACGCGCTAGCTCTAGGTGTTGTTTCTGGTCGCTACCTACAGGTACTTGGTGAGCACCGTAAAGCAGGATGTCTGCAGCCATCAACACTGGGTAGTCGTATAGGCCTACGTTTACGTCGTTTGAGTGACGTGCAGACTTATCTTTAAACTGAGTCATACGGCTCAGTTCACCCATTTGTGTGTAACAGTTAAGAAGCCAACCAAGTTGAGCATGCTCTGGTACGTGTGACTGAACAAATAGCGTGCTCTTCTTTGGATCAACACCGACAGCAAGACAGATTGCTAGTGCGTCTAGAGTCGCTTCATGCAGTGCTTTCGGATCTTGGCGAACCGTAATTGCGTGAAGGTCTACAACACAGTATTGGCAATCGTAATCATCTTGCATCTGTTGCCATTGACGTAGAGCACCCAAGTAGTTACCGATACTTAGTTCACCAGATGGTTGAACACCACTCAATACGATGGGCTTGCTCATGGTTTTAATTCCTTTGCTTATTCGCTAAGTTTATTGAACGCTTAGCTTCTTAACTTAAATATAGAAAAGCCGTACAGCTCTTCTGTACGGCTCATCCAGTGTACTCATTGATAAGTATTTTGCTAGTAGGTTAGCTAACTTTTGTCCGCTTTATGCTGAAACTAGAACGACATCTAGTAATTGCGCGACGTTATCCGCGACATAGTCAGGGTTTGATGCTGAAATCGGCTCGCCGTGGTTATAACCGTAAGTCAGACCAAACGAGTGACAACCTGCATTCTTAGCCGCTTTAATGTCGTTGCTTGAATCGCCAACCATCAACATCTCTTCCGCTTTTACATTGTGCTTTTCTAGCAACCAGTTCAGAGCGACTGGGTTCGGTTTTTTCTCTGGGAAAGAGTCGCCACCCAACACATCAACAAAGTACTTATCAATACCGTGTTGCGCCAGTACGTCTGGTACAAACTTCGATGGCTTGTTGGTAACCAGCGCCATAGTGAAGCCGGCTTTATCCAGCTCAGCCAGCGTCTCTTTAACCGATGGGTAAAGGTGACTTAGCTTGTGACCGCCCTGCTCATAGAAATCATCAAACAGGATGCGTGCTTTTTTCAGTAGCTCTGGCTCTAGGCTTGGGTCAACCGTCAAGTTACGGCTGAGTGAACGTCCGATAAGAACATCAGCACCATTACCTACGTAGTCGCGAACTTGTTCTTCGCTCACTGAAGGGAAACCCAACTCCTGACAAGCTTGGTCAGCAGCAACGGCCAAATCAGGCACGCTGTCTAACAAGGTTCCATCCAAATCAAAGGCGATCAGTTTTATTGAGCTTAATGACATCTTACTTTCCTATTTATTATGTTCGTCTTATGAGTTGAGCTATAAGACGTAAAAAAGGGGCAAATTAGCCCCTTAATATTCAATCTATCTGTAGTTTTACGATTATGCGTTTACTTTTGCAAGCTCTGCACGCATCTCATCAATCACTTCTTTGTAATCTGGTTGATTGAAGATAGCTGAACCCGCAACGAACATATCTGCGCCCGCTTCTGCGATTTCACGGATGTTATCAACCTTCACGCCGCCATCAATCTCAAGGCGAATGTCACGGCCTGACTCATCAATCAGCTTACGAACAGCACGTAGTTTATCTAGCGTGTGCGGAATGAAAGATTGACCGCCGAAGCCTGGGTTCACAGACATCAGTAGAATCATGTCTACTTTGTCTAGGATGTAATCTAAGCAAGAAAGCGGCGTTGCAGGGTTAAGAACCACACCCGCTTTACAGCCGTGCTCTTTGATGAGCTGTAGAGTGCGATCGATGTGCTCTGAAGCTTCAACGTGGAAGGTAATCATTGATGCGCCGGCTTTAGCAAACTCAGGCACGATGCTGTCTACTGGCTTAACCATAAGGTGAACATCGATAGGAGCCGTAATACCGTAGTCGCGCAGCGCTTTACAGATAGGCGCGCCAAAAGTCAGGTTAGGTACGTAGTGGTTGTCCATCACATCGAAGTGCACAACATCAGCACCAGCTGCGAGTACTTTTTCTACGTCTTCACCAAGACGAGCAAAATCTGCAGACAAAATCGATGGAGCGATTAGAAAATCTTTCATACCAAACCTCTTAAGAGTGAGTAAATTGCGAATATCACCGCCTTGTGACATCTCATATACAAATACAAGACTCAATTCCAAGACTATTTGGTGTGCAATTCTACCTAAGCAACTAAGCAGATCCTAGCAGTTCGAAAGATTAGTTTATGAAAGTACCCGTTGGTCACTCAATTTAATGAGTTCGAGGGTTATGTTGGCCGCTACAATTCTTCTGAAGCGTGTTGCTGGTTTTTCTCTTTATGAAAAAGTGCCAGTAACTCATCGACTTTATTGCGCCCTGCGCCATTACGGCTAATGGTGCGCTTAACCTTGACCACGTTCAGTTCTGCACCATGGTATAAACGGCGCGTTAAGGTGGTGTCATGGTTTGAGATCAAGACAGGGATGCCTCGTTCCATCGCTGCTTTTTCAGCAACATCCGCCAGTGCAGCTTGGTCATCTAAGCTAAAGCCATTACCTGCGTAAGAGGTAAAGTTTGCCGTGTTCGACAGTGGTGCGTATGGAGGATCGCAGTAAACCACACAGCCTTTGCGCGCGCGGCTAAAGGTTTCATGGTATCCCTCACAGACGAAGGTGGCTTTTTTCGCTTTCTCGGCAAAAAATTCCAGCTCAGCTTCTGGGAAGTAAGGTTTTTTATAAGAACCAAATGGAACGTTAAAACCGCCCTTCTTGTTGTAACGACATAGGCCATTGAAGCCAAATCGGTTCATATACAAGAAAGCCAATGAACGATACATGACGTTATCTGTACCATTGAACTCAGCGCGAATATCTAAGAAGGCTTCTTTACGGTTGTTCTCAGGACAGAACCAGCGCTTCGCTTCCGTGATATAAGTTTCAGGATCGGTTTTAAGCAGGTTGTACAGGTTGATAAGATCGGGATTGATATCTGCAAGCAGGTACTGTTCAAAGTCAGTATTCAGAAATACTGAGCCGGCACCGACAAACGGTTCTACCAATTTACGAGCAGGTGGCAGGTGACGTTGGATGTCTTCAACTAGGCCATATTTACCACCAGCCCATTTTAGAAAGGCACGCTGCTTTTTCATTTACTGCTCTATCTATCAACTCAAAAATAAGGCTGCGGAATGTAACATATTTTGAGGCTAAGCTCAGGGTTATTTCGCACGTTCTATCTCTCGATGCACTTGATTCATCGATTTTGCCCAAGGTTCCAACTGTTGAAGGGGTTTTGATAACGCACTTACCGCGTCTCTCGCCACTTGAATCGTTGGGTAATCTTGATAAGTGATAATAAACCACTTGGTGTCGTTGCGAAGTGTTGGGTAAATACGAACCTTGTTCTCAAGGTCATACTCTTCAATGAAAGACTGTACGTCGTCCAATGAGGTCATCGCACTCAACTGCAAAGTATAAGCTCGCGGAGAGATAGCTTGTAACTCTTCGCGAGAAAATGAGAATGTAATTTTCTTAGTCGGTGGCGTGGACTGTGTTAGGTCTGTTGCTTCATCGGCTGAAGGCTGTGACTCCACTTTGTCTGCATCTGATTGCGAACTCACCGCGACACCTGTGTTTTCTTCAACAGCAGCATCAATCGCACTGGTATCGGCACTTTCAGGTTTATCATCAAGCAAGGCATCAACCACATCAGAGGTGATTACGACACGCTGCTGATCTTGTTCGACTTCTCCAACACTCGCGGTATCTTCAACGACAGTCGGTGGCAAAGATGAACTGTCGTCATCAGCACCTTGATAACTCATGTCAGCTTCGGCTTCAGAATCGTCCATTCCGTCGATTCCGTCGATTCCAGCTTGCTCGGTACCACTTTCCACTTCAAAAGTTGGGATAGCTGTCTGTTCAATCGGAGCGATAAGAGATTGCGCTTTATCGTCAGGGGTTGGTTGACTGAACATCCACCAATAACCACCACCAATTAAAATCAACAGCAAGGCCACCACAATCGCGATATTGATGGGTGAGCCAATAATTGAGCGAATAATAATCCTTTTTTCCACTTTCAATTCTCCTAAAGCCATTAACTCACCGGGCAGAGGTTGCGCTTTATTAAACGCACGTCGCACGCAAGTTTCAGACTCATCATCAACATATCGAATCACCAGTGATTCAAAGAAATGTTCAGCTTCTGGTTGCGAAAGGTCATCGATCTCAAGATCGATAGGTTTGTGTTGTTGACCGTAGCTCAAACGCGTTAATAACGTATCTAAGTGGCCAGGTTCCGAGAAGAGAACGATATTGATCGTCCATTGAGGGTTTGATTGAGCTTCCAGTACCAACATCCATAATTCGGATACCAATAGCTCAGAAAGTCGTTGGGCATCATCAACGACGATAACCACATTACACGGTTCTCCATCCAGTAACCTTGTTAGGCTATCCGATAAAGAATCATGTTGATTAAACAGGGGATCAGAAACAATTTGGCTAAGAATGAGCGCACGGCGTTGTTGATCGTCTTGGCTTGGATGACAAAGCAGTAAACACTGATTTTTTTCTGTCGACCATGCTTCAAGATAACGCTGAGCCAACCAAGATCGGCCAGAGCCAGCTTTGCCCGCCACCGTCACAAGGTTTGAACCAAAGTTAGTCAAAAGCTGTAAGCGCTCTAGCAGCTCAACTTGAGATTCTAACTCTAATACTCTTAATTCATGAGCCAAACTCATTGGGGATCCCTACTGATAAGATCGATCAGTAAAACGCTTCAGTTGCCTAGAGTTTAGCTAGGCAACCTCACAACCAAATTTAAAGAGTACGGCAGAAATCGATCGCTTGTTTAATGATGTCTTGAGGCACATCAGCAACCACTTCAGCAGTACCAATACTTGTTGGTAATACCAAACGCAACTGACCAGACAGCACTTTTTTATCGCGCATCATGTGCTTCATAAAGTCTTCAAAAGACATGCTTTCTGGCGTATGGATTGGTAGTTTCGCATTCTTGAGTATAGAAATAATTCGCTCAAGTTGCTGCTGAGAGATCAGTCCCTGTAATTGAGCTGTTTTAGCTGCCATTACAGTGCCTGACGACACAGCTTCACCATGTAGCCAATTACCATAGCCTAGTTCTGCTTCAATCGCATGACCAAATGTATGACCTAGGTTCAATAACGCTCTGATTCCTGACTCTTTTTCATCTAGAGCCACCACTTCAGCCTTAATTGCACAACAACGAGCAATCGCGGTAATCAGTGCTTCTTCATCAAGTTGATAAAGTTTCTCTAGATTCTGCTCCAACCAATCAAAGAAGGCTTCATCGTAAATGATGCCGTATTTGATCACCTCAGCAATGCCCGCTGCAAACTCACGCTCTGGAAGCGTTGATAAACAGTTGGTATCGATGATCACAGATTTCGGTTGGTAAAAAGCGCCGATCATATTCTTACCAAGAGGATGGTTTACTGCGGTTTTACCACCAACAGAAGAGTCCACTTGAGAAAGAAGGGTCGTCGGGATTTGAATGAAATCAATACCGCGCTGGTAACAAGAGGCAGCAAAACCGACCAAGTCACCGATAACACCACCTCCTAAAGCAATCACCACCACATCGCGGCTGTAATTTCCTTCAAGCATGTAGCTCATCACTGAATTGAACGTTTCAAGGGTTTTGTACTGTTCACCGTCTGGCAGCTCGAGAAGAGATGTCTGACAGCCGACTTGATCCAATAGCGATAAAATTTTATCAGCATAAAGAGGCGCTACTGTCACATTACTGATAACAACAACTTTCTGCTTACCTGATAAAAAAGAAAGGTACGCCGGGTCTTCAAATAACCCGGCGCCAATAGAGATAGGGTAGCTACGCTCAGCTAGATTGACCGTAATCCGTTCCATGGGTTTGCTCTCCGAAAAAATGAACTTAACGTTCTTCTAGCATTTTTACGATCTGGTTGGCTACCACTTTTGCACTTTGGTCGTCAGTACGAACTGTGTAGTCCGCCACTTCTTCGTATAGTGCGTTGCGAGATACAGCTAGATCTTCTAGCACATCACGCGGGTTGTCTGTTTGAAGTAGAGGGCGTTTCTTGTCGCGGTTAGTGCGAGCAAGTTGCTTTTCAATTGTTGTCTCTAGGTATACAACAATGCCTCGTGCAGATAGACGGTTACGGTTTTCTTTGCTCAACACTGAACCACCACCTGTCGCAAGAACAATACCTTGTTCTTCTGTCAGATCATTGATTACAGATTCTTCGCGCTTACGGAAACCTTCTTCGCCCTCAACATCAAAAACCCATGCGATGTCTGCGCCAGTGCGCTCTTCGATCACAGTGTCAGAGTCTAGAAACTCCATATGAAGTTGGGAAGCTAGGTGTCTACCAATTGTACTTTTGCCGGCGCCCATTGGGCCAACAAGAAAAATATTGCGTTTCTCAGCCATGTTTTTAGCAGTAATTTACAACGTTAATTCAATGACATCGCCACAAGGTAGGTCAGTACAAGTACTGAAATTAAAAGGCCCGTGGCACCGATTCCTCACAGATAATTCGTGATAAGACCCGAAATTATCAAGGTTAGGTGCCACTAATGCAACTTTATTTTTAATCTAATTGTTCATTACTGAATCACAACTTTGGGTGTGACAAAAATAAGTAGTTCACTTTTACCCACATTTTCATAGCTGCGACGGAACAATGCGCCCAAAACTGGCAGGTCCCCCAACAGAGGAACTTTATCCACTGTACTGCTCACGCTGTGCTGAAATATCCCGCCAAGCACGACAGTTTCACCATTATTAACAAGCACTTGCGTACCTATTCTTTGCGTATCAATGGCGACCGCTTCACCGGTTCCAGTTTTTACCACTTGCCCTGGCCTATCTTGAGTCACGCTCAAATCCAATACCAAACGATTATCGGGCGTGATCTGCGGTGTCACCTTAAGACTCAACACGGCTTTCTTAAATGCAACCGACGTAGCGCCACTTGAAGATGACTCTAAGTAAGGAATTTCAGTACCTTGCTCAATATAAGCCGGCTTTTTATTGGTGGTGATTAAGCGTGGACTAGAAATGATTTCAGCTTTTGACTCTTGTTGCAGTGCCGACAGTTCAAGATCGAGTAAGGTATCTGAACCCAGTTTGGCCACCTGAAACGCAATACTCGAGGCGTTCGGCGATGTTGCCCCTAAATTGACGTTGAGATAGTCATCAATCACGCTGCTGCCGCTATCGTCGTCATACGGCGTAATCGCTGATGGGTGGTTACCTTCGATTGAGCCACCAACGGTGAAGCTTCCGTTGGTTGAGGAAACGCCCCAGCGCACGCCAAGCTCATCAAGATTACCCTCAGTAACCGTGACAATACGTGCCTCTATCTGTACCTGCTTCACGGGAATGTCTAACGATTCAATGATGCCTCGGATCACGGCAATGTTTTCTTCCAATTCACGAATGAGCAGTGAGTTGGTGCGCTCATCAATGGTAATCGAACCACGATCGGACAACATGCTGACCGCACCTTCACCTCCAATCATGTCAGCGATGTCGGTGGCTTTAGCAAAGTTAATCTTGATGATTTCCGATTTAAGCTCCCCTAACTCCTCTTCTAAGCGCGATTTCTCTAACGCTTGTTGCTCTCGAAGGTCGAGCTCCGCTTTCGGCGCGACCAAGATAACATTGCCATCAACACGCTTATCCAAGCCTTTAACTTGCAAGATAATGTCGAGAACTTGCTGCCAAGGTACGCCATCTAAGCGTAACGTCAGGTTTCCGGCTACCGAATCAGACACCACGAGATTGAAGTCGTTGTAATCGGCAATCAGTTGCAGGACATTTCGTACCGGGATATCCTGGAAGTTAATCGATATCAGCTTGCCCTCTTTCTCTAGAACGCTTTTTTCTTTGGTCGCTTCATCGAGCACCGGTTTGCTGATCACCACCTCAATAAAGCGCCCCTTTAGGTTGTATTCATACTGATAGTCATTGCTAATCGTCGCTAGAAGCCGAGTGCTTGGTGTCTCTTTATAGACTTCAATGCCTTCAACCAAGGTAGCGAAATCCTTCACATCCAGCAGGTAGAGCTTGTCATCATCAACTTGAGTATTGATTAGCTCGATACTTAACCCTTCCTGAGCTCGTTGAACATCCACCACTGCTGTGCTGGTCGCCAGCTCAATAATGATGACGGCGTCTTTATCCTTATTGACCCTAAAATCAATATTCTCCAATTTGTTCGGTAAGCTCTCGGCATGGCTGAGCACGCTAACAACCAACATCACAGACACAGCAAAACCTTGTAGAGCCTTGCTCACTAATCCACTTATTCCTTTAATCATATTTACATCTCATATCCACATCATGTGACATTGGTTTACTTCAGAGCCAGCCTAACGTTGCGCTTATGCCAACAACCTAAGCCATCTGGAAGAGTTTCATTAATCTGAACATACTGGCTCGTCACCTTAGTAACTCGGCCATTGTTTAAGCCGATAAACTGGCCTTTCTTGACGTTTACCACGTTGCCTTTGGGTGTTTGCACTAAGCCGAACACGCTTGATCCACTGCCCATCACGCCTCTTAAACGAAGCTTACTCAGTGGGTACTTCTCTAACTTGCCATTACGAGAACGGGCGCTGGGTTGCCAACAGTCTTTCTTGACCAAGGGTTGGTTTTGCACAATGGCTTCTTTAGGCAGTTCAAAGGGAGGACGAAAAGCACGGCGTTGATAAGTCGCCGCCGTGAATTCAGTTGCTGGGACAAGCTGCTCGACGTCTTTTCTCGCCTTGGCTTCAACCTGCGCGACAAAGTCTTCCAGTGAGTCTTGATTAGCTTTGCAGCCTGACAACGCAAGCATCAATACGATTGAGTAAAACGCGCTATTGGGTTTCATCATTGACCTCCGATTTAAACTGGTAGGTATAAGCTCGAACCCTAAAATGCAGCGTGCTACTTTCTTGGCTGACTCGCTGCCAATTCACATCATCAAAGCTGATGATGCGCGGCAGCTTGGCGATAGCAGCAGAGAAGTCCCCAATCTCGTGATAGTCACCTGTCAGCTCTATATTGAGAGGCAATCGATAGAGAAACTCCTTATTCTGCTTTTGCCCCCAATCGATTCGTGTGAAGGTCAGCGAGTTATCCAAGCCGAGCTCATTCACGGAGGCCAACATGCTCGCTAACTCCTTTTGAACGGGCAGCTGCTCTAATAGATAATCGTAGCGACTAGTTAGCTCATCCAACTGGCTCTGCAACTTAGGCAAGGCTGCAACCTTATTCGCCTTTATCCTCAAGGTCGTTTTTAAGGTCTGCTCCTGTTGCTTCATCTGTTTCAGTTCCTCGTCGAGCGGCAGCAGATACAGCCAAGTGCCAACACCTTGGATTAACACCATCAACACCAGAATCACGAGAAGCTGAGGCAACAATGGCCATTCGGTGATCTCATCAACATCGAGATCTTGCAAGCTCATCCTGTTTTGCCTACTAATCCTATTTTGAAGGTTAGCCATGATGCCCCCCCTTATCTTTTCTGCTCGCGGTTGTGTTTTCTAAAGACACAGGGCTAAACACAAAAGAGACCTTGAAGGTCTGAAACTCTTTATTGAAGCGCTTGCGGTTATGAACGATAGAGTGCATCTCGACCCCTTTCAAAGAATCTGAACGTTCGAGGTTGTCCAACATGGTGGCGAGACGAGCAGTGCTGTCGCTGATGCCCGACATCTCTATCTCCTGACCATTCATCTTTATCTTGTCGACATACACGCCCTCAGGGATAAGCTCCGGCATCAAGTTCATGAAGTCGGTGGTCTTATTGCGGCCAAGCTGTAAAGACTCCACTACATCCAGTCGAGTCAGAATGGCTTTGTGCTCTTGCTCGGCGACTTTCAGTGACTGAATTTGTCGATCAAGCTCAGCGATGTATTGATTGAGATAATTAAGGCGCGCTTGCTGCTTGGCTTGTTGGTCGTGAAAGTAGTTACCGACCGCCCATTGCCCACCAAGCGCAATGATGACGCCAAGAATGACCAGATGGATAAAACGCTTCTTGTGCTGAGCACGAATCTCATCACGCCACGGCAGCAGGTTAATTTGATGCAACATGCTTCTCTCCCTGCCACTTGAGTCCACTCATCGCCATACCCGCCGCGATACCAAAGTGTTGCCAGTCCATCGGCAGTCGGCGTCTCTTTGCGACCTTATTCTCAAACAGAGACAAAGGATTTAATGACTCACAGCTCAGCTGAAAATGCCGTTCTAGCTCTTCGGTTACCATAGGAATACTGGCGCCCTCGCCCATCAACCAAATCCCAGAAATAGGTTGTTGCGCATTTCCCGATGAATAAAGCTGCAATTGACGCTTGAGCTTCTCAATCAGGTTAACGATGAATTGATGTGTCTCTTCCATAGTACCGAACACGCTCTCGATATCACTCGGGTCATCTGAGCTGCGAAGATCTTGAGTGCCAAAGGCGATGTCTTTATAGAAAGGCGCCGAATTCTGCGGGATAACCCCTAGCGAGGTTTGGTCGATTCCAACATCCACCAGCAACCAGTTTTTCTTATCGGGATACAGGCGCGAGGCCAATTGCCAGATATTAAGTAGCCCATGCGCCTGTGTATCCACCACCACAGGTTTGAAGCCAGCCTTGGTTAATGCATCCGCTCGGCTATCCACAACTTCTTTACGAGTGGCGTATACCTGATAACTGCTTGTCGAACCTTTACCAAATCGTTTGTCTTCCAGCTTTACAAAATCTAAACTCAGCTCCTCGATAGGGAAGGGAGATTGATGGGCGAAGGTTTGATAGATAGAAAACTCTTTTTCTCTGTCTTCTAACTCACTCTCTATTTGCAGTACTTTGCTGATCACCGTGTTATCAGGTACCGAAATGGCGACGTTGCGACAGCCAAAAGGCAGTCCTTTCCTAAGTTCTTTAAGTTTCTTAACAGTTTTCTGATACTCCAAAGTATGGTTAGCTGTAAAAATGTCGTCCGAAATCGGCAGCTCTTTGTATCCCACTAGGGCATACAACTCCCCCACGGGTTTTAGTACCACGGCTTTGATGCTGTGATGATTTATATCTATACCTGTAATTAATGATGAACCCATGTGACCTAGCTCCTGAAGTGCCAAGCATTTCGTTGATTATCTAGGGGTTGTGATTATTAGTTAAATAAGCGTTAATAAACGAAAGCTAAGTTTTTAGCCTAGAGTACAAGGGTTTGCTGCTTATCAGCCTTAACTAATCAGGGATTATCCGGTGAAGTTCATAAAGCGATTATTCATATTTACATTGATTTGCATGATTCTTGGAGTCAGTACAATTTTCGGGTTTTATTTTTACGTAAAACCAGAGTTGCCTGATGTTGCCACTTTGCGCGACGTAGAACTCCAAACGCCGATGCAAGTCTTCAGTCAAGACGGTAAGCTGATCTCTCAATTTGGTGAAAAGCGTCGTAATCCAGTCACTTATGACGAGATTCCTCGCCACTTAGTTGAGGCTCTGATTGCCACCGAAGATAGCCGTTTCTATGAACACCCAGGTATTGACCCAATCGGTATCACACGTGCAGCACTCGTGGTTGCAATGTCGGGTTCAGCCAAACAAGGTGCTAGTACCATTACTCAGCAGCTTGCGCGTAACTTCTTCTTATCTAATGAGAAAAAGATTATGCGTAAGATCAAAGAGATCTTCATTGCGATCCACATTGAGCAACTTCTTAGTAAAGAAGAGATCATGGAGCTTTACGTCAACAAGATCTTCCTTGGTCACCGTTCGTATGGTTTTGGCGCGGCAGCACGTGTTTACTTCGGTAAAGATCTTCCTGATCTCACGCTGAGTGAAATTGCGACCCTTGCGGGTATGCCAAAAGCACCTTCGACAATGAACCCTATTTACTCTGTTGAGCGCGCGACTAACCGTCGTAACGTTGTATTGCGTCGTATGTTAGACGAGAAATACATCACTCAAGCAGAGTTCGATGACGCTCGTAGCGAAGAGCTTATCTCGAAATACCACGGTGCAGAGATCGAACTGAGCGCGCCATATGTTGCTGAAGTTGCACGTGCTTGGATGGTGGAACGCTATGGTGAAGAAGCTTATACATCAGGCATGAAGGTCTACACGACCGTTGATTCGAAACTGCAAAAAGCAGCGAACCAAGCCGCAATTAAGAACCTACTTGGCTACGATGAGCGTCACGGCTACCGTGGTGCTGAAAAAGTATTGTGGCAGACTGCGCAATCAGCGTGGGATCAAGAACAAATCGTTAAACACCTTAAGTCTCAACCAACCTATGGTGACCTAGTCCCTGCTGTTGTTACCGCGGTTGATTCGAAAAGTGCTCAAATTTGGGTTAAGAACCAAGGTGAAGGCACTATCGAATGGCAAGGCATGAACTGGGCGCGTAAATTCCTAACGGATAACCGCCAAGGACCAGCGCCTTCTCAAGCGAAAGAAATTCTGGCGGTTGGTGAACAAATCTGGGTTCGCCATGAAGCCGTTACCGGCAATGAAGTCTCTGAAGAGCCGACAGAAGAGTCAGCGACTGCAGAATCAGAAACACCGATTGTATGGCGACTAAGCCAAGTACCGAATGCGAACACAGCATTTGTTGCAATGAACCCGAACAACGGCGCGGTATTGTCGATGGTCGGTGGCTTTAACTTTGTCCACAACAAGTTCAACCGTGCAACGCAATCTATTCGTCAGGTGGGTTCTGGTATCAAACCCTTTATCTACTCAGCAGCGATTGAGAAAGGCTTAACGCTAGCCTCACTGATCAACGATGCACCGATTAACCAATGGGATAAGAGCCAAGGTACCGCATGGCGACCAAAGAACTCGCCACCGACTTACGTGGGTCCAACTCGTTTACGTATTGGCTTAGCTCAGTCTAAAAACGTAATGGCGGTACGTGTACTGCGCGAAGTAGGTCTAGATGATACTCGTAACTACCTAACTCGATTTGGCTTTGATATTGATGAAGTTCCGCGCTCTGAAACCATTGCTCTGGGTGCGGGTAGCTTAACGCCAATGAAAGTAGCTCAAGGTTACTCAGTATTCGCTAATGGCGGCTACTACGTTGAACCTTTCTACATCAGCCGCATTGAGACACCATTTGGTGAGACTGAATTTGAAGCGACACCAAAAGTGGTTTGTAAAGACGATTGCCAACAGCAAATGACCTCAGACCCAATGGCTGATGAGTTTACAGAGCAAGATGTGGATGACAAAGTACAATACGCACCTCAAGTTATCTCTGAACAGAACGCATTCCTTGTTCGTGAAATGATGTACAGCAACATCTGGGGTGGCGGTGATTGGAGCGCAGGTACGGGTTGGAACGGTACAGGTTGGCGTGCACAGCCGTTGAAGCGTCGTGACATTGGCGGAAAAACGGGTACCACCAACGATTCGAAAGATACTTGGTACAGCGGTTACGGCCCTGGCATGGTTGCAACGGTATGGGTTGGTTTTGATAACCACAACCGCAACCTAGGCAGAACCAAAGCGAACTCAAATCTTGGTAAGAACCAAATTACGGGTGCAGAAGCTGGCGCGAAAACAGCAGAACCTGCATGGGTTGATTTCATGGGTACGGCGTTAGCGGGTGTTCCTGCTGAGCGTAAAGAGATTCCTGAGAACATCGTCCGTGTTCGTATCGACCGTGAAACTGGCTTACTGACCAACAAGTTCGATAGCTCATCAATGTTCGAGTACTTCGAGAAAGGCACAGAGCCAACCGAGTACATCACTGAACGTTTCAATGATGACATCTACTCAACCTCATCAGGTGAAGCAGTAGAAGAACTGTTCTAACTAAGGTTTGTAGAACCTAGTAACATGAACCAACAAAAAGGGTTGATATGCATTCATATCAACCCTTTTTTTATATCTATATCTGACCAGACTAGGCTCTAAATTCAAGCGCTAAGCCGTCTTCTCCAGTTGAGTTCGAATCGTCTCAGCCAATTGCTCGAAACGTCCCTTCAATGGAGAGCCCGGACGGTAGGCAACAACAATGCGACGTGAAGGTGTTGGATTCACAGCAGGTACGTAACACACACCGTCTTTCTGCTTCTCTTTCGGCACCGATAGCTGAGGAAGCAAGGTAATCCCCGCCCCCGCCGCGACCATGTTACGCAGCGTTTCTAAGCTGGTTGCCTTAAAGCGCTCATCATCTTTGGCGCCCGCAGCAAAACAGAAGCCCAAGGCTTGGTCTCTCAAACAGTGACCGTCACCTAGCGCAAGTACGGTTTGTCCATTCAGCTGCAGCATATCGACAGTGTCTTGCTGAGCCCACTCGTGGTCACATGGAACGGCAACACTTAACGGCTCGTCATACACATCGATCTCTTTGAACACCGCCGTTTCATCAACCGCAGCCAGTACTAAGCAATCAAGCTTGCCATCTTCAAGTTGGCTCACTAACTGATGGGTCTGAGCTTCATGCAGGTAAAGCTCAAGATCTGGGAAGCTCTCTTTAAGATGAGGAACAATCTTAGGCAAGATGTAAGGACCCACGGTTGGAATAAAACCAATGTGCATTGGCCCCGTCATCGCTTCACCGTGTCCACTCGCCATATCTTTAAAAGTTTTCACTTCATTGAGAATACGCTTGGCTTGTTCAACAAGTTGTAACCCTGATTCTGTAAATATCACCTTCCTTGGACTACGCTCGGTTAACTGAAGTCCAATTTCATCTTCGAGTTTGCGTATTTGACCGCTTAGTGTCGGCTGACTGACAAAGCACGCTTCTGCCGCTTTTCGGAAGTGTTTATGCTCTGCGAGCGCCACCAAGTATTCAAAGTCACGAATGTTCATGATCAGTCTCTTACCTCAGGTTTTAATAAGAACAAGGGTTCTAATAGAAACATTTAAAAGAAAAATGCTCTTGATAGAATTTACCTATCAAAACCATAACATCAAACGATTAGAGCTATCAAAGGATTTATCTAATAATGGGCTCAACGAAACGAAACAGAGCGAAGAAAAACGTTAAGCTCTGATAGAACAAAATTAAAAATACTATTTAAGGAAATCAATATGTTTGCATCTAAAGAAGGTCAATCAATCCCTCAAGTAACATTCCCAACTCGCCAAGGTGATGCATGGGTTAACGTAACTACTGAAGAGCTATTCAAAGACAAGACAGTTATCGTATTCAGCCTACCAGGTGCGTTTACGCCAACATGTTCGTCAAGCCACCTACCTCGTTACAACGAGCTACACTCTGTATTCAAAGAAAACGGTGTTGATGACATTCTGTGTGTTTCAGTAAACGACACATTCGTAATGAACGCTTGGAAAGCAGACCAAGAAGCGGAAAACATCACATTCATCCCAGATGGTAACGGTGATTTCACAGACGGCATGGGTATGCTAGTTGAGAAAAACGACATCGGCTTCGGCAAACGTTCATGGCGTTACAGCATGCTGGTTAAAAACGGCGTGGTAGAAAAAATGTTCATCGAAGAAGACGTACCAGGCGACCCGTTCAAGGTTTCTGATGCAGATACTATGCTTAACTACCTTGCTCCTGAGCACAAAGAGCAAGAGTCAATCACAGTATTCACTAAGCCAGGCTGTCCTTTCTGTATGAAAGCAAAACAGAACCTAATCGACAAAGGTCTGAACTACGAAGAAGTGGTTCTAGGTAAAGATGCAACAACAGTAAGCCTACGTGCAATCTCTGGTCGCACTACCGTTCCTCAAGTATTCATCGGTGGCAAACACATCGGTGGTAGTGAAGAACTAGAAACTTTCCTAGGCTAATCGCTTCATCGCCGATATAGGCTTAGAAGTATCAGCTAACCCACCCTCTTGTGGGTTAGCTATTCCCAACACTCTTATCTGAGTTTTGGGAAAAAGAATATAGCTGGTGACTCGCCTGTCTTTTACTAACCTATAGTTAGCAATAAAAGCAGAGTCACAAGCTAAACCTAATAAAACAGAATCACAAAACTGACCCGCAATCCTGACTCTCAAAAAATCATCAGAGTTGGAGGGGTTCGTTCAAACCAAATTTAGCCATTGCGAGAAAATTATTATGAAACAAGTCAATGTAGATGTAGCAGTTATCGGGGGCGGTACGGCAGGTTTAGGTTCTTACCGCGCTGCAAAAGCACACACTGACAGTGTCGTGATGATTGAAGGTGGCCCTTACGGTACAACCTGTGCTCGTGTTGGTTGTATGCCATCTAAACTGCTTATTGCAGCTGCAGAAAGCGTACACCAAATCGAGAAAGCTCCGGCTTTTGGCGTTCACCCACAAGGCGATATCGTGATTAACGGTCGTGAAGTGATGGAGCGAGTGAAGTTTGAGCGTGACCGTTTTGTTGGTTTTGTTTTAGAAGGCGTTGATGAAATCCCAGAGCAAGACAAGATCTCTGGTTACGCAAAATTCTTAGACGATAACACGCTACAAATTGATGACCACACGGTTGTCACCGCTAAGCGTATTGTTATCGCGACCGGTTCTCGCCCTGCATACCCTGCCGTTTGGAATGAACTTGGCGATCGCCTGATCATTAACGACGACGTGTTCAGCTGGGATGATTTACCAGAATCGGTTGCGGTATTTGGCCCTGGTGTTATTGGTCTTGAGCTTGGTCAGTCACTGCACCGCTTAGGTGTGAAGACCAAACTGTTCGGTTTGGGTGGTCAAGTTGGCCCAGTAACTGATCCAGAGATCATGGCTTATGCAGATAAAGCTTTCAATGAAGAGTTCTATCTCGATGCCGACGTGAAAATCGAAAGCATGAAGCGCATTACCACTGAATCGGGTGAGCCACGTGTCGAAATCCAGTTCATCAATAAACAAGGTGAATTAGAAACTAACGTCGTTGAATACGTACTAGCAGCAACAGGTCGTCGCCCTAACACTGACAAGCTTGGCTTAGAGAATACCTCTCTAGAGCTTGATGAACGTGGTGTGCCAATCGCAGACCACTACACGCTACAAACATCACTACCATCAATATTTATCGCTGGTGATGCAAGCAACCAACTGCCTCTACTACATGAAGCAGCTGACCAAGCACGCATTGCAGGTGACAACGCTGGTCGCTTCCCTGAGATTCGTGCAGGCCTACGCCGCTCTAAAATCTCAGCGGTATTCTCTGACCCACAAATCGCGATGGTTGGTGAAACGTACAAAGAGATCACTACCCGCTTAGGCACATGTGGCTGTTTCGCAACGGGTGAAGTGTCTTTCGAGAACCAAGGTCGTTCACGAGTGATGCTACGCAACAAAGGTATTCTGCACGTTTACGGCGAGCAAGGTACAGGCCGCTTCCTTGGTGCTGAGATGATGGGACCAAACGCAGAACACTTGGCTCACTTGTTAGCTTGGGCACACCAGAACAAGATGACGGTTTCTGAAATGCTAGACATGCCGTTCTACCACCCAGTAATCGAAGAAGGTGTACGAACAGCGCTACGTGACCTGAATGCGAAACTGCACCTAGGTCCAGAGATGGTGAAACACTGTCTGGATTGTGGCCCGGGCTGTTAATCTCAGACTAGCGCCAGTCAATTAGCAGTTAACAAACGTTAGATACTAAAAAGGAAAGCCATTGGCTTTCCTTTTTGTTTTTGGCAACGAGTAAACTATAGATTCCCGATTACGCTCCTTCGTCGCTCTCGGGAATGACAGCAATTTTCATACACGTCTAGGCGAAGCTAACCAGAATAACGGTGCTTTTCAAAACGCGTCTAAACTGAAGAAAATCAAAGTGACGCATCAGCTAAACCAAAACTAAACTCGTCATTCCAGAACCGAGGGACGAGGTATCTGGAATCTCTTGAAGCCATTGCGTCACTAAAAGCTTTAAGCAATTACTTCTCAGCAGCAATCACAGAGATCTCAACCAATAGCGCTTCGCGAGCCATGTCGCCAGTCACACATGCGCGAGCTGGAGCGTGACCTTCTGGTACCCATGCATCCCACACTGCATTCATTTCTTGGAAGTCTTTCATGTCTTTCAAGTAAATCGTTGCTGACAGCATGTGCTCTTTGTCGCTGCCTGCTTGATCAAGTAGGGCTTCGACTTTATCCAGCATCGTTTGTGTTTGCTCAGTGATGTCTTTGGTTGCATCAGCACACACTTGGCCACATAGGTAGATAGTGCCGTTGTGTTTCACAATACGGCTCATGCGTTGTTTGGTTTCTTGGCGCTCAATCATCGACTTTCTCTCTCTGTGTCACCGTGATCCAATATCTTGTGACGTGTTATTATCAGGGCAACAAGCATAACGCGAATCAAACCCAAGGTGACATGCATTCATTGCAATAAAAGTGAAAAAATCCGTAACAAGCTCGGTCGTTGCCAGCGTTGCATGAATCAGCTGATGGTGTTGTCGATTTTGAGTTGGGGAGTATGGTGGCTATTTTTCAGAGAAGACCCAAAAACCATCAATGCCATCGCTTTGATGATGGCCGCTTTCGCATTCAGTGGCTTGTTGTCGTTGCATTGGATAATGAAGTTTGTCGTGCTGCCTTTAAGGAACAAAAAGCGTTAACAGAGAGACTTTGCTAGATAAGTGATAAAGGCTAGATGTCCAATTAAATGACTCGCCTTAGCAAGCCGTCATCATTTCCCAAACAGCAGATAGAAAAAAGCCCCAGAACCAATCGATTCTAGGGCTTTCTTAGAAAATTCTAAGAAAAAGCAGTGGTACTTTAATAGACCGAGCTTTTCTTAGTTTGTTCCCAAAAAAGATCATATTTTTGATCTTTTTTTTAGGGACTATAAAATCAATGCCTTATGCAACATTAACCTTAGCAATAATCTGCTCTACCAAGTTCACTTCCAAGGCCACTTCATCACATGCATGTTGACGAGGACACTGGTCACAATCTTTCAGTACCTTCTCAGGCAGCAAAGATTTCGATGTCGGTAAGAAATCATGCTTCATGAAGAACTCAGGTGTACGAGTCAGCACAAACACCTTCTTGATGGCCATTTGTCGCGCTTTCTCAACCAAGTGCTGCACAATTGCGGTACCCTGCCCTTGACCTTGCCAGCCAGCTTCGACACCCAGTGAACGGATTTCCGCTAGGCCAGAGTCATACACATAGAGTGATGCACAACCTGTCACCTCACCATGATGCTCTGCGACCGCAAACGAGCCAATATCACGCACCAGTTCATTACGAGAACGAGGTAGGTTTTCACCCATGTTCGCCCAGTAAGCGACCATACCTTCCAACGCTTCAATATCGGTCAGACGAGCAGGACGAACCTTGACGATGGACGTATCACGCTGTGATAAACGTTTCTCAGCTTGGTCAACCGCGTAAGCCACTTGCTGTGGAGATACACCGCCTAGCGCGCTACGTTTTTCAAGACACGATTCAATGGTCAGGATGTCATACACATCTTCCTCAATCACCTCAGAGAACTCTTTCATCTCTGCGATGGTTAATTCTTCTAATGCACAGCCTTTAGCAATCGCCGCCACTACCGTCACACCAACAATATGGTGAGCTTCACGGAAAGGAATCCCTTTCGCTACTAGGTAATCAGCCAATTCAGTTGAGTTCGCGTAGCCTTGTTTCGCGGCTTCAAGTGTACGTTCGCCGTTCACTTTAATGCCGTCAAAACAGAGTGCTGCCATTTCCATACAATCATTCCAAGTATCTAAAGCGTCGAACAGACCTTCTTTATCTTCTTGCATGTCTTTGTTGTACGCCAAAGGCAGAGCTTTTACTGTCATCATCATTGCCGCTAATGAACCGTAAACACGGCCAGTTTTGCCACGGATAAGCTCTAGCGCATCTGGGTTTTTCTTTTGTGGCATCAGAGATGAACCTGACGTCACGGTATCCGCTAACTCGATGAAGTTTGATTCACCTGAGTTGTAGAAAATCATATCTTCTGCAAGACGCGAAAGGTGAAGCATAGAGATAGAAGCAATCGACATTAGCTCCATCACATGGTCGCGGTCAGAAACTGAATCTAGAGAGTTGCGCGTTGCACGACGGAAACCTAAGTTGTGAGCTAACTCTTCACGGTCCATCGGGTAAGCTGTTCCAGCAAGGGCACCAGAACCCAGCGGACATGTGTCTAGACGCTTAATCGCATCATTCAAACGTGAATAATCACGCTCAAGCATTTCAACGTAAGCCAAGCACCAGTGAGCAAAAGTTACCGGCTGAGCACGTTGTAAGTGAGTGTAGCCAGGAAGCACGGTTTCTTGATGCTGAGAAGCAACGTTCACCATTTGGCTTTGTAGGCGATCCAATGCCAGTAGCAGTTGGTTACCTTGCTGACGACACCATAGTTTCAGGTCTGTCGCCACTTGGTCGTTACGAGAACGGCCAGTGTGAAGTTTTTTGCCCAAGTCACCGACTTTGCCGATAAGTTGCTGCTCAACCCAGCTGTGAATATCTTCTGCATCAGAACGTAGAATCTGTTCAGGATCTTCCATCACCTCAAGTTTTAGCTCATTCAGCGCTAACTCAAGCTTCTGTTGCTCTTCTTCTGTTAATACGTTGACCGACAGTAGAGCTTTAGACCAGGCAATTGAGCCCACAATGTCTTGCTCAGCCAATCGGTAATCAAAACGAAGAGAATCGTTAAAATCTTTGAACCGGGTGTCTGCTGCTTGGGTAAATCTACCGCCCCATAATGCCATTGTGTATCTCCTAATTGCACAGTGCTCACTGTTTTTGCAAATGATAATTCTGATTAAGATTCAGTATTTTTCTGATGGTTTAAACTTACGGCAATTCAAAATGAAAATAAAGTATTAATTCATTATTTTCACATATTTATTCACCAACAGTTCAATCCATTGATTATTTTTAGCGTGGAGCGCGAATTATATGCCATCCGATAGGAAAAACCGAAGCTGATTTATTAGGCAAATAGAAAGTAAAAAGCCCACTCACTAATCAATAGTGAATGGGCTTTGCATAATAATGTCTGTTTACTAACCTTCAATCTTTCATCAAAGGCTAGCTCACTAACTCATTGTTAGGATTACTTTTGGCTATTCAAAGCACGGATACGGCTTGATAGCGAGTAAAGGCGGATGAAGCCTTCAGCATGGCTTTGGTCGTAAACTTCATCTTCACCAAAGGTTGCAAACTCTTCTGAGTACAGGCTGTTGTCAGAACGCTTCTGAGTCACCGTTGCATGGCCTTTGTAAAGCTTGATAACCACTTCACCATTCACGTCTTGTGCTAGCTCTTCTGTCGCGGCAAGGATTGACTTACATAGTGGAGTGAACCAACGACCATCGTATACAAGGTGAGAAGCCTTAACACCGAGCTCTTCACGGAATTCGAATGCCGCTTTATCAAGAACCAGTTGCTCTACTGCACGCAGTGCTTCCATCATGATTGTGCCACCCGGAGTTTCGTAACAACCACGAGACTTGATGCCAACAAGACGGTTCTCTACGATATCGATACGACCAACACCGTGCTTAGCACCTTTCTCGTTTAGGTAAACCAGTGCGTTGTATGGCGTCATTGTTTCGCCATCAACCGCAACCACTTCGCCTTTTTCAACTTTAAGCGTCACTGTTTCAGATTCGTTTGGCGCTTGCTCAGGGTCTACAGTCCAAGCCCAGCAATCTTCGTTAGGTGCATTCCATGTGTTTTCTAGAACGCCGCCTTCTGTTGAGATGTGCCATGCGTTTGCATCACGCGAGTAAATCTTAGTAAGAGAAGCCGTACAAGGGATGTTACGCTCAGCCAGGTAATCTAGACACTCTTCACGACTCACTAGATCCCATTCACGCCATGGTGCAATTACGTGTAGATCAGGTGCTAGTGCAGCAAATGCGCCTTCAAAACGAACTTGGTCATTACCTTTACCAGTACAGCCGTGACACAGTGCGTCTGCACCTACTTTACGTGCGACTTCAACCTGTGCTTTCGCGATGATTGGACGCGCCATCGACGTACCTAGTAGGTATTTACCTTCGTAGTAAGCGCCCGTTTTCAGCGTTGGGTAGATGTAGTCAGCAACCATCTCTTCTTTAAGGTCTGCGATGTAACACTCAGATGCACCAGAAGCTTTTGCTTTCTCTTCGATACCAATCAACTCTTCGTCGCCTTGACCAACATCCGCAACAAACGCAACCACTTCACAGTCATAGTTCTCTTTCAACCATGGAATGATTACTGATGTGTCTAGACCGCCAGAGTAGGCTACTACAACTTTCTTTACGTTAACTTTGCTCATTTTCTTTCTCCTAGTTTCCATACTGCACATGGCGGTCAGCGTTGGAAATGACTTCATAATTATATGTTTATTTAATTTGTCTAAATTCTTTAAGTAGTGACTCGTTGTGAGACCTACTGAGGTAAAAACTGTGTTCCTATGCTTTTACCTGAAAACAGTTGTGTTAGCTTTTCTGGGTATCGCCAAGTGGCAACTTCGATTGGTCGTCCAAGGTCGTTAGCGGCTTCTAGTGCAGCTTGAACCTTAACGATCATGCCGTCGGTAATCACTTTGCCGGCAATAAGGTCATCGGCTTGCTGTTGATTAAGACTTGGAATGAGGTGGCCTTTGCCATCCAACACACCACTTACATCAGAAAGCAGTACCAGTTCAGCATCAAGTGCGCCCGCAACGGCAACCGCAGCTTGGTCGGCATTGACGTTCATCAGTTGACCTTGCTCAGTAAGACCAATTGAGCTAATGATTGGCAGTGCGCCCGCATTAAGAATCGCTTGCAGAACGGTTGAGTCGCCCGGCTCCGCTTTTCCTACCGCCCCCAGTTCAGGGTTCAGTTCGCTCACTTTGCATAAACCACCGTCTGCTAGGCTTAAACCAACGGCATTGATACCGTCTTTAATCGCCTGACCTTGAAGTAATTTATTCGCCGTGCCCGCTAATGCACCAGCGATCACTGGGATCTGATCATAAGGAGTAACACGTAGCCCTTCTTTCTTAACGGTTTCTAGATTCAACTTATTCATCAAATCATCAACAAGGTAACCGCCACCGTGAACAATCACGATTGGTCGTTGTGCCTGTTGTTGGTAAGCAGAGATAGCACCAAATAACTTGCTAAGTGTTTCACCACAAGATAGCGCTGCGCCACCTAACTTTATGATTAATGGTTGATTATTAAGGCTCATATCTAGATTTCCTTACACTAACGCAGTTAATGGCGCAAAACCATAACGTAAATTTAAACACTGCATCGCTTGGCTAGATGCACCCTTTAATAAGTTATCAATCGCTGAAACAACGATGATGTGTTGACCTTGAACCTTCCAACCTAAGTCGCAGAAAGGTGTCTGTTCTACATCTTGAATTCTTGGCAGTGTCTCTTCGAGTAGTCTCACTGCTGGTTTACCTTGGTAAGCTTGTTCAAAGGCATCTTGTATCTGTTGTTCTGTCACGCCTTCAGCCAGTTTCATGGTGATGGTCGCTAAAATACCGCGCTTAAAGTTGCCGAGGTGTGGAGTGAAAATCACATCACATCCTAAATGTGCAGCCATTTCAGGTTGATGACGGTGATTGAAGACGCCATAAGCTTGCAGGCTTACTTCGCAGAAGCTGTTAACCATCGTCGCCTTGCGGCCTGCACCAGTCACACCGCTAGTCGCGTTAATCACTGGCCATTGGGTTTCATCCAGTAACTTGGCCTCAACCAAAGGTTTAATCGCCAGTTGTGATGCCGTTGGGTAACAACCCGCGACAGCGACAAGCTGAGCTTCTTTAATTTCTTGTTCGTTCCATTCCGCTAAACCGTAAGCCGCTTTGTCTAGCCATTGTTCGTGTTGATGTTCAAAACCGTAAAACTCTTGATAGAAGTTTTCGCCTTTAACTCTGAATGCTCCCGATAGGTCGAAGACTTGGCAATCGTTCTCTAGAAAGATTGGCGCTAGGTCGTGACTAACCTCGTGTGCCGTTGCTAAGAAAATCACATCAGACTGTTTAGCTACTTCTTCCGGATTTGTTAAAGGTTGTACTGGCATATCAATCAAACCAGCTAACTTACCGTGCAGTGCCGCAATAGGTTTACCTGCGTCTACACTATTGGCTGAGACATATAAACCTGATAGCGTGAGCTCAGGGTGTCTGTTTATCATTAGAGCCAGTTCTGCTCCTGTGTAGCCGCTTGCGCCAATGATCGTGGTTTTCAACATCTCAACACATCCATTTTTGAGGTAAGTTACATTTCAAATTTGACTATTCATACTTAATTTTTAGCTTTATTTGATTTCTTATGCATTAAATATGATTTAATATGTGTTTTACCGACTTATGGTTTTCCTGTCAATAGTAGAAGTGAAGTTATTATGCAATTACCGAGTTTTCTTGAGGTCTACAAAGGCCTAATTTCCACAGACTCTATTAGCTCGACCGATCCAAGCTGGGATCATGGCAACGAGAAAGTGATCGAAAAAATGGCTCAATGGTTTAAAGACGTAGGCTTTAGCGTTGAAGTCGTGGAAGTCGAACCCGGCAAGCATAATATGGTCGCTAAGATGGGATCGGGCGAAGGTGGCTTGCTACTCGCAGGACACAGCGACACAGTGCCATTTGATGAAGGACGTTGGAACTTCGACCCTCACGCACTAACAGAACACAACAATCGCTTCTATGGATTAGGCACAGCCGATATGAAAGGCTTTTTCGCTTTCGTTTATGAAGCGGCAAAGAAGATGGATTGGAGCAAACAGACCAAGCCGCTATATGTATTGGCAACCTGTGACGAAGAGACCACCATGCTGGGTGCGCGTCATTTCACTGAAAATGCACCGTTTAAACCGGATTACTGCATTATTGGTGAGCCAACCAGCCTTGTGCCGATTCGTGGCCATAAAGGCCATGTTGCTAACGCTGTGCGAGTAACGGGTAAATCAGGTCACTCTTCTGATCCTGCATTAGGTGTCAACGCCATCGAGATCATGCATGAAGTGTTGTTCGCTTTAATGCAACTGCGTGACAAGCTAGTCAAAGAGTATCACCACCCGGGTTTCGCAATTCCAAGCCCCACTCTAAACCTTGGCCATATTCACGGTGGCGACAGCGCGAACCGTATCTGTGGTTGCTGTGAGCTGCACTACGATGTACGTCCTTTACCGGGTATCAGCTTAGATGGTTTGGATAACATGCTGCGCAGCGCACTCAAAGAAGTAGAAGCAAAATGGCCGGGCAGAATTGAGATTACGCCACTGCACGAACCTATCCCGGGTTACGAGTGCCAACATGACCATCCATTTATCGGTGGCATGGAATCAGTTTGCGAAACTGAATCACAAACCGTGAACTACTGTACAGAAGCACCTTTCCTTCAAGAACTTTGCCCAACCTTAGTGCTGGGTCCAGGCTCAATCGACCAAGCTCACCAACCAGATGAGTTCCTAAGCTTCGATTTTATCGATCCAACGATTGATGTTCTGAGTAAGTCGATCCGCAAATATTGTTTCTAGTTATTACTTTTCTTCCAATATTTTCGTATAAAAGCTACCCGAAAAGGTGGCTTTTATTCTGTTATCCCAGACACAGCCTGATCTTGTAATTAAATTTCACTTTAATTCCGAACTATTGGGAAATTTACTTCTCCCGCATTTCGAAAACTAATAATTGCAAACTTAGAATGCTTTATTTGACTAGATACAGCACTTTTCGCTAGATTGTGTACTTAACAAGGAACAATGGATGTAATTTTTTTACGAGGCAGGATGACAATGAACGAGAAATACGCCGCTCTCAAGAGTAACGTAAGCATGCTGGGACGCTTGCTAGGTAACACAATCCAAGATGCACATGGTGACGTTATCTTAGAGAAAGTGGAGACTATCCGTAAACTTTCCAAATCCGCCCGCGCAGGCAACAAAGCTGACCGTGACAGCCTAGTTGAAGAAATCAAAAACCTGCCGAACGAACAACTCACTCCTGTTGCTCGTGCATTTAACCAATTTCTCAACCTCACCAACATGGCAGAGCAGTACCACACCATCTCTCGCCACTGTGAGGAGCATGTTTGCGAACCAGACGTGCTGCAATCTCTATTTTCCAAATTAAACCAGAATGACATCAGCAAGCTAGATGCGGCTCAAGCCGTTCGCGACCTGAACATTGAACTCGTTCTGACTGCACACCCAACAGAAATCACTCGTCGCACCATGATCAACAAATTGGTTAAGATCAACGAGTGTCTGTCTAAATTAGAATTAAGCGACCTATCACACAAAGAGCGCGTGAAAACAGAACGTCGCCTAGAGCAACTTATCGCTCAAGGTTGGCACTCAGATGTGATTCGTCAGCAACGCCCTACGCCACTTGATGAAGCGAAATGGGGCTTTGCGGTTGTTGAAAACTCACTTTGGGAAGCTGTACCAGATTTCCTACGTGAAATGGACGGCCGACTAAAAGGCTACCTTGGTGAAGGTCTACCAATTGATGCGCGCCCGGTACACTTCTCATCTTGGATGGGCGGTGATCGCGATGGTAACCCATTCGTAACGCACACCATCACCAAAGAAGTACTGCGCCTATCTCGCTGGAAAGCCGCTGACCTTTACCTAGGTGACGTAAACGAGCTGATTACCGAACTATCGATGACTAAGTGTAATGATGCCGTTCGTGAACTAGCGGGTGATGAGCATGAAGCTTACCGAGCAATCCTAAAGAGCCTACGTACTCTGCTGAACAACACGTTAGAAGTGCTGGATGCAAAACTGCATGATGCTGAAGTACCGAAGAAAGAAACACTACAGAACATCGAGCAACTTTGGACACCGCTTTACGCGTGTTACCAATCGCTGCACGAATGTGGCATGGGCGTAATCGCAGACGGTTCTCTACTTGATACCTTGCGCCGCCTAAAAGCATTCGGTGTACACCTAGTGCGTCTCGATGTTCGTCAAGAAAGTACACGTCACTCAGATGTGCTGTCTGAACTGACTCGCTACCTAGGCATTGGCGACTACGACCAGTGGAGCGAGCAAGACAAGATTGCTTTCTTAACCAATGAATTAAGCTCTAAGCGCCCACTACTTCCTCGTGATTGGGAGCCATCTGAACAGGTTAAAGAGGTTTTAGACACCTGTAAGGTCATCGCTGCTCAACCTCGTGAAGCCTTCGGCGCTTACGTGATTTCTATGGCTCGTACTGCATCGGATGTACTGGCTGTTCACTTGCTGCTGCAAGAGTGTGGTTGCCCGTATCGCATGGACGTGTGTCCACTGTTCGAAACGCTAGACGACTTGAACAACTCAGAAGCAGTGATGAAACAGCTAATGAGCATCGACTTGTACCGTGGCTTTATCCAGAATCACCAAATGGTGATGATCGGATACTCTGACTCAGCGAAAGATGCGGGCGTAATGTCTGCAGGTTGGGCTCAATACGATGCAATGGACAAACTGGTTAAGGTTTGTGATGAAGAAGGCATTGAACTGACTCTATTCCACGGTCGTGGCGGTACGGTTGGTCGTGGTGGTGCTCCGGCGCACGCTGCTCTTCTTTCTCAGCCACCTAAGAGCTTGAAAGGCGGTTTACGTGTAACAGAGCAAGGCGAAATGATCCGCTTTAAACTTGGCTTACCAGACGTTGCTGTAAACAGCTTCAACCTTTACGCAAGCGCGATTCTAGAGGCGAACCTTCTGCCGCCACCTGAGCCAAAACAAGAGTGGCGCGACCTAATGGAAGTGCTATCTCAAGTATCTTGTGAGGCTTACCGCAACGTGGTTCGTGGCGAAGAGAAATTCGTACCTTACTTCCGTCAAGCGACACCTGAACTGGAGCTAGGTAAACTGCCTCTTGGCTCTCGCCCTGCGAAACGTAACCCGAACGGCGGCGTAGAAAGCCTACGTGCGATTCCATGGATCTTCTCTTGGAGCCAAAACCGTTTGGTACTGCCTGCATGGTTAGGCGCTGGTGAAGCGATTCAGTACTCTGTAGATCAAGGCCATCAAGCCCTGCTCGAAGAGATGTGTCGCGAGTGGCCGTTCTTCTCTACCCGTCTCGGTATGTTGGAAATGGTGTACTCGAAGTGCAACATGGAAATCGCTAAGTACTACGACCAACGCCTTGTTGACGAAGAGCTATTACCATTAGGTGAGTTACTGCGTGAACAGCTGCAAAAAGACATCAAAGCCGTGCTAAATGTTGAGAACAACGAGAACCTAATGCAGAGCGACCCTTGGGGACTTGAGTCAATCCGCCTACGTAACATCTACGTTGAGCCACTAAACATGCTTCAAGCTGAACTGCTTTACCGTACTCGTAAGTGTGAAACACCACCAGCAGAGCTTGAAGAAGCGCTAATGGTGACGATTGCAGGCATTGCAGCAGGTATGCGAAACACTGGTTAATTAGTGATTCCTACTATAACCTGATCAGCATTTATATCTAAAAAAAGAACAAAAGGTCGCCACGTGCGACCTTTTTATTTTGCAAGATAACCACTAATAAGTATTTTGTCAGTTTTTTGGGTTATTTTGTCCATGTATTCTACTTTATGCTTATTATTTAGATATACTACTGCTCCGCTGCGGAAGCACTCCAAAAAAATAATCTGCAGCAACTTGACCAATAAACTGGTCAACCTAGGTGATAAACGGCTTTGTAAGGTGACATAACCAACCGATGAGTTGGTGCTACTTAGACATAACCAATATAACGTGCCATTAGAAGCACACTTGTTGTTTAAGTATTTGTTTACTGTTTACCATTTGGATTTCAGACATGTCATTACCACACGTAATTCTAACCGTTTTAAGTACACGCGATGCTACTGGTTACGATATCACAAAAGAATTCTCCGCAAGCATTGGTTACTTCTGGAAAGCTAGCCATCAACAAGTTTACCGCGAGCTAAATAAAATGGCTCAGAACGACCAGGTAACTTGCGTGCTTGAGCCTCAAGAAGGCAAACCTGATCGTAAAGTTTACTCTATCACTGATGCTGGCCGTGGCGCGCTAGGTGAATGGTTTGAACAACCAACTGCACACCCAACCGTTCGTGACGAGTTCTCAGCTAAGCTAATGGCTTGTGCTGTACAACCTTCTGACGCTTACCGTGTACAACTTGCTGAGCTAGTAGAAGAGTCTCGCAAACTGGTTTCTCACTACCGTGAAATCGAAGCAGCTTACTACGCAACGCCATCGACACTAGACAAGCAAGCACGCCTTGAGCGTCTAACACTTCGTCGTAACCTACTTATCCGTGAAGCATGGATTGTATGGGCTGAAGAAGTACTGCTTGAACTTGGCGCTCTAGCTTAAGTTAAGCTAGAAAAGCAAAAGGCTTGAACTCTATGAGTCCAAGCCTTTTTTGTATCTATAGGATTTGAAATGTTACTGCCAGAGGCTTTTTACAAGTGCTTAGGCTTTACTTCTTAGACTTTTCTTACAGCGCAGCGACTTGCGGACGAACACCTAGCGTATGGCAAAGTGCATAAGTCATTTCTGCACGGTTTAGCGTGTAGAAGTGGAAATCTTTCACACCTTCACGGCTCAGTGTACGAACCATATCAATTGCTTGGCTAGCACCAACAAGCTGACGAGTCGTTGGATCATCATCCAAACCTTCAAACTGCTTCGCCATCCAGCCCGGTACTTTTACGTTGTTCATCGCAGCAAAGCGAGATGCTTGCTTGAAGTTAGAAACCGGCAGAATGCCCGGTACAATCTCAACATCAACGCCAGCCGCTACACAGCGGTCACGAAAGCGTAGGTAGCTCTCTACATCAAAGAAGAACTGAGTGATGGCACGGTTGGCACCCGCATCCACTTTACGCTTTAGGTTAATAAGATCAGATTGAGCGCTTTTTGCTTCAGGGTGAACCTCAGGGAATGCCGCTACTGAGATATCAAAATCGTGGCGAGATTTAAGTAGCTCAACCAAATCACATGCGTACATCTCTGGCGCGCCGCCGCCTGCTGGAATATCACCACGTAGCGCAACAATACTCTCGATACCATTTGCCCAGTAATCGTCGGCAATTTGAATCAGCTCTTCACGGCTTGCATCAATACACGTTAGGTGCGGTGCAGCCACTAGGCCGGTTTGGTTTTTAATTTCTTTAATGATTGAGTGGGTACGGTCACGTTCACCCGAGTTTGCACCGTAAGTTACCGATACAAATTTTGGTTGAAGTGTTTTAAGGCGGTGAACAGAGTTCCACAGGGTCTCTTCCATCTTCTCACTGCTCGGTGGGAAAAACTCAAATGACACATTGATGTTGTCAGAAAGCTCAGCGATATTCTGATTTAAAGCGTCGATATGACTAGCGTGTGTGTATCCCATCTTACTCTCCCTGTGGCAAAAGCAACCACTAAAAACTCAAATCCTTAAACGACGTTTAGACGTCTATATGTCTGTAGAATGTATTGAATACGATTTAATGTCAACAGATCCATTATGAATTTTTCTCAAGTAGATCGTGAGTAAAACTCAAGTCGTTAGATGGGTCGCAAAGCAGAAATAATGTAGAAAAAAGGCTGAAAAACACATCGTGCTTTCAGCCTTATTTATCTTAGTGAATAGTATGCCATTTAGACACTAAACCAACCGATCTGAGTATCAGAACAGGCTAGACATTCTGTTTAAATCAGATTGAATTGCACCTGCCGTTACTTCACGACCGGCACCTGGGCCACGAATAACCAATGGATTATCTTTGTACCATTTGCTCTCAATCGCAAAGATGTTGTCGCAAGGCAACAAGTTCGCCAGAGCATGTTCTTTAGACAGTGCTTCAACGCCTACGGTTGCCTTACCGTTCTTCTCCAAACGCGCTACGTAACGCAGAACTTTCTGTTGAGAGTGCGCTTTCTCTAAACGCTCAGCCAGCTCTTCGCTCAGTACAGAAGCTTTGTCGAAGAAGTCATCCACAGATAGATCTTGCAGCTCTGCAGGTACGAGCGATTCCACTTTTACGTTTTCAGGTTCGATATCCAAACCAGATTCACGCGCCAGAATCACCAGCTTACGCATCACGTCTGAGCCATCTAGGTCAGCACGAGGGTCAGGTTCCGTAAGGCCTTGTTGCCATGCTAAGTCAACCAACTCGCTGAACGGCACGGTGCCATCAAACTGTTGGAACAACCAAGACAACGTGCCCGAGAAAATGCCAGACAACGCAATGATGTCATCGCCACTTTCACGTAGGTCACGTACCGTGTGGTTAATCGGCAATCCAGCACCCACTGTCGCGTTGTACAACCAATGACGGCTGATCTTAGCGAAAGCATCTTGTACTTGATGGTAATACTCGCTCGATGCAGAACCTGCCACCTTGTTCGCCGAGATTAGGTGAATACCTTGTTGTGCGATTTGCAGATACTTTGCTGCAAGCACTGGGCTCGCAGTCACATCCAGAACCACTGCTTCGTCATAACCTTGAATAGAGCCCAAACGCTCTAACCAGTCGTTACCATTGTTAGCAATAGCTTCGTCATCAAAGCGCTTACCTACCGAAGTCGCATCAATGCCTTGATCGTCGAACCAATAGGTTTGGCTATCAACCACGGCAACCAATTCAAAGTTCATTCCACGGCGCTTTTCAAGTTCCGCTTTTTGCTCAGCAAACAGGCTTAACCAGCTTGAACCAATATTGCCCTTACCACACAAGGCAATCGCAACACGCTTCTGCGCTTGGAACAGTTGAGAATGAATGCCTTTCACTAGACTTGATGTTTCACTCTTACGAATCACAGCCACCAAGCTTAAGCCTGAGTTCGCTTCTGAGATGAACTCAACCGGCGAGCTCTTAAGCTGCTGGTAGAAACCGTAGCAATGGTTAGGGTTCTTAGTCACACCCGCACCCACTGCAGCAATCAGAGAGAAACCTTCTTTTAGCTTAATTTCCGCTTCAATCGCATGGTCTTGGAGATATTCTAATGCACCACCAGCGATCTCCTCTGTGTAGGCAAGACGCAAACAGTGTTGATCCGGTTCAAGCTCATAAGCAAGCGGCTCAAGTTGAGCACGCTTAAGCCCTTCAAGCACTTCACTCTCTAGACGGTCGAAATCATGGCCGTGACCAAAGGTCAGTTGCACGATAAGCACTTCATCCAAAGAGGTAATGATTTTTGCGCCACGACCCGATGCCAGTACACGCTCGATCTGTGTAGAGCCCGCCTCCGGCTGATAGCTGCAGCGTAAGCTGAGATCCATAGCACTTTGAGCCACAGGCTGTAGCGTTCGGCTGTGAAGCACTGGAGCGGCAAGACGAGCCAATTCGCTGGCTTCATCAAGGCGAAGTAGAGGCAATAGACACGCATCTGAAACCAGACGAGGGTCAGCGCTGTAAACGCCTGCCACATCACTCCAAATCGTCACGCGTTCAACTTCAGCCAAAGCACCAATCACGGTTGCTGAGTAATCCGAACCGTTACGGCCAAGCAATACCGTTTCACCCTCGCAGTTCTGAGCCATAAAGCCCGTAATCACCACGCGGCAATGTGCATGCTGCGCCAAGGCTTCTTTGATCAGAGGGTAAGAACGTGCGCGGTCGACTTCAGGCTGAGCGCCCACTTCTGCACGTAAAAAAGCACGCGCATCTTGAGCAACGGCTTGTAAATCATGCTGGCACAACAAAGCCGCGAGTAGACGTGAAGACCAAACCTCACCGTGTCCAAGCACTTTTGCTTTTTGTGCTTCGCTCAAGGGAGCCGTTAGCTCACCCAAAGCGGTAAATTCTTGTTGAATGGTTGAAGTAAGTTGTGCGGCTGATTCACCCTCAAGCAGTGCTTCAATCAGATCGAGTTGGAACTGACGAAGTGCTTGTAGGCATTCATGGGCAATACGACCATCTTTGTCGAGCGCTTCAACAAATTCAATCAAACGGTTGGTTGTTTTGCCTGCTGCCGATACCACCACCAAATCAGATGCTGATGAGTATTCTCTAAGAATGTTGACCACGCGTTGGTAACATTCAGGATTCGCTAAACTGCTGCCACCAAATTTATGTAGCTGGCGAAAGGTTGCCATTATTAACCCTCCCCTTCAGCGATAAAGCGCTGTGTTCTTTCAAACGCTTGCTTGAGGTCATCGATTAGGTCTTCTGCATCTTCAAGGCCAACAGATAGACGCAGTAGTTGCTGAGAAACACCCGCTTCTGCTAAGGCTTCTTCACCCATCGCGCGGTGAGTCATCGACGCAGGGTGACAAATCAGGCTTTCAACACCGCCCAATGATTCTGCCAAAGAAAACAGCTCTAACTTATCAACAAAGTATTTAAGCGCCTCGAATGAGCCCGCAAACTCAAAACTGAGCATGGAACCAAAGCCCGATTGCTGTTTCTTCGCGATATCATGACCCGGATGTTCAGGAAGGCTTGGGTGGTAAATAGTGCCAACAAGATCTTGTTGCTGCAGAGACGCTAGAATTTCACGTGAGCTTTCTTCGTGAACTCGCATACGCGCACCTAGCGTACGAATACCACGTAAAGTCATGTAGCTATCAAATGGTGTGCCGGTCGCACCAATACAGTTGCCCCACCATGCTAACTCTTCAGCGTGTTCTTCTGTCTTAGTGACCACAACGCCACCAATAACATCTGAGTGTCCATTGATGTACTTAGTGGTTGAGTGGATAACAAAATCAGCACCCAGCTCTAAAGGCTTTTGGAACACAGGTGTCAAAAACGTGTTGTCGACAGCAACCAGAGCACCAACCTCTTTCGCTTTGCGGCAAGTTTCTGCAATATCAACCACACGAACCAGTGGATTCGATGGGGTTTCAATTAAGATCAACTTTGGCTTAAGCGCAATCGCCGCATCCAGAGCAGCTTGATCCGATTGATCAACGAACAGAACTTTGAAGTCACCTTTTAGCGAGCGAGTGTTAAACAGACGGTAAGTACCGCCGTAGCAATCGTGCGGTGCAATAATAAGATCATCGCCGCCTAAGAAAGCCGAAACCCATAAGTTAAGCGCCGAAGTACCACAGTTAGTCACAACCGCGCCTTTGCCTGATTCAAGCTCAAACAGTGCCGTCTCTAATAAACCGCGGTTTGGGTTACCAGAACGGGTGTAATCGTACTTTGGCACTTCACCAAAAGCGGGAAACCCATAGTTAGTCGAAAGATAAATGGGTGGGACAACGGCATGGTGTTGCGTGTCTGACTCGATACCAGTACGTACTGCGATTGTTGCTGGCTTCCGGCTGCTCATAGGTGCTTCCTTACAAGTTTTGCGTCTGAGAATCACAGCGGCTTGTCGGCATTTTGCGGCTGTGTTAGATATATGTTATTCACTTTACTTTCATAAACGTGAGACGTCAACACTTCTAGACGTCTATATGTCTTTGCTTATGGCAGTAAATCCCGCTAAAATCACCACTATTAATTTATTCTAACAACTAAAGTGATGAAGGTACGCAATGGCCGACTGGAATGGTGAATACATAAGCCCATATGCTGAGCATGGAAAGAAAAGCGAACAAGTAAAGAAAATTACAGTTTCTATCCCTCTAAAAGTGTTAAAGGTTCTTACTGACGAGCGTACTCGCCGCCAGATTAATAACCTACGCCATGCAACAAACAGTGAGCTACTGTGCGAAGCCTTTCTACATGCGTACACAGGCCAACCACTACCAACGGATGAAGACCTTCGTAAAGACCGCCCAGACGATATTCCTGCTGAAGTGAAAAAGCTGATGACAGAGATGGGTATCGAGTTCGAAGCGTTTGACGAAGAATAAAAACAACTCAGTCACTGCCTTCATTATTGATTCGCTCTAGCTGAACCTTATTTATCACATCGCGCATAGCTTTTTATGATTGCGCTGTGAATGATAGACATAAAAAAACCGACTCCAGATGAGTCGGTTTTTTATTATTCTTTTTGGCTCAATAGAGCAACAGCTATTAAGCCATATAGTTAGCAGGCATCTCGATACGAGCTACGCCAGATTCAACAGCCGCTTCCGCAACTGCTCGTGCTACGCGAGGAAGTAGACGTGGGTCCATTGGCTTAGGAATGATGTAACCCTTACCGAACTCCAGTGCAGTCTCGCCCGCAGCTGCTAGTACTTCAGCTGGAACTTCTTCTTTCGCCAGTTCACGAATCGCTTTAACCGCCGCTAGCTTCATTTCGTCATTAATTTCGCTCGCACGCACGTCTAGTGCACCACGGAAAATGAATGGGAAACAAAGTACGTTGTTTACTTGGTTAGGGTAATCACTGCGGCCTGTACCCATGATTAGGTCAGAACGAACTTCGTGTGCAAGCTCAGGCTTGATCTCTGGATCTGGGTTTGAACATGCAAACACAACAGGCTTATCAGCCATCAGCGTTAGTGCTTCAGCAGGCAGTAGATTCGGCCCCGATACACCCAAGAACAGGTCAGCGCCTTCGATAACATCTTCAAGCGTACGCTTATCAGTGTTATTTGCGAACAGCTCTTTGTATTCGTTTAGGTCATCACGACGAGTATGGATCACACCTTTACGGTCAAGCATGTAGATTTTTTCACGCTGAGCGCCACACTTAATCAGTAGTTCCATACAAGCAACCGCCGCTGCGCCAGCACCTAAACAAACGATCTTACACTCTTCAAGTTTCTTACCTTGAAGCTCGATCGCATTCAGCATACCCGCTGCCGTTACAATCGCAGTACCGTGTTGGTCATCGTGGAATACCGGAACATCACAACGTTCAATCAGGCGACGTTCAATCTCAAAACAGTCTGGTGCTTTGATGTCTTCCAGGTTAATGCCGCCGAATGTATCTGCGATATTCGCAACTGTATCAACGAACTCATCGATTGTGCGGTGTTTTACTTCAATATCGATAGAATCTAAACCAGCAAAACGCTTAAACAGGAGCGCTTTGCCTTCCATAACAGGTTTAGAAGCAATAGGGCCAAGGTTACCTAGGCCAAGAATCGCTGTACCGTTAGAGATAACTGCAACCATGTTGCCTTTACCTGTGTACTTATAAACGTTATCAACGTTCTGTGCGATCTCGCGAACAGGCTCAGCCACGCCTGGGCTGTATGCAAGTGCTAGGTCTTCTGCAGAGTTTGCAGGCTTCGTCAGTTCTACGGCAATTTTGCCAGGAATTGGGAACTCATGGTAATCAAGAGCTTGCTGACGGAATTGTTCTTGAGGCGATAACGATTTTTCAGATGATAACGCTTGAGAGGATTGAGCTTGGCTGCTGTCTTCAGACATAGGTGTAGGTTCCTAGGATATTATTATTTGGGGGATCTTGTTCATGTTAATGGATGTACTTCAAAGTTCCTAGGTGGTTGAAGCCTCTGTCTCATTAAAAAACGAGATTTCACTACTAATAAGACCAGTGAGCAGTTGAAATTACTATCGCTTGTTGAAGTTTCGTGCTGAATTTTGGTGAAGAGAGATACGCAAGGAATTGCCCTGAAATAGAATAGAGAGGCAACTTATCGTTGGGTGAGAGTGATGCTTGAATAGAAGTCAGTGCTTTCTCAAATTACAGGCAACAAAAAAGGACACCGAAGTGTCCTTTTTCATGTCTAAATAGCGAGAATTACTTCTTGCTAGAAAGAGCACCGAAACGCTTGTTGAAGCGATCAACACGGCCGCCAGTATCTACGATACGTTGCTTACCAGTGTAGAACGGGTGACATTTGTCACATACGTCTAGGTGGATTGATTCTTTTGCTAGCGTTGAGTTGAACTCAAATGTGTTGCCGCAAGAACAAGTTGCAGTAACTGCTTTGTATTCTGGGTGGATTCCAGCTTTCATGGGATAACCTCAAGTAGGCCGTGTCGCTATACGATTCTAAGCCGCACACCACACGTAGTTTAAAAAAGAAATAAAGACACCGCATCGACACAAAAGAGTGATGAAGCCATACCTTTAAGGCGCAGTATAGTAATGAATCTATAAAGCAGGATCAACCGATTTGATACATTTTTCACCAATTCTCTCTTTATTTCCTTTATCGGCCTGAGATTTCGGGCTGTCGTTGTCGGTATACGCTAACTCGCCACCTTCATCCAAACTGCTTCTCGAATTTAACCGCCTTATCCTTTAGACTGTTCGCTCTCGTCAACTCAGATAAAGCCGTCCCTTTATGCGTCCAATGATTGCCCGCGTGGCACTGCCTGTTCCACTCGACAAGCAGTTCGATTACAAGATTCCAAACCACCTATTTCCGATTATTGGTGGACGAGTCTCTGTGCCTTTTGGACGACAAACCTTAACCGGCATTGTCACGGCTCTGGTTAACGAATCTGAATTCGAGCTAGACAAGCTCAAACCGATTAAAGCCTTGTTAGATAATCAGCCTGTTTGGCCGGAATCTGTCTATTCACTATTAATGTGGTGCAGTCAGTTTTATCAGTACCCTCTTGGCGAAACCTTTGCTAACGCCCTTCCGAGCGCTCTAAGAAAAGGCAAAGCCGCCGACTTCGCGACGCTGGTTGAGTGGCAGTTAACGCCATCAGGCAAAGACCAACTGATGCAAGGTTTTGGTCGCGCGGTCAAGCAAGCCAAAGTGATGCACATGCTTGAACACGGCCCGGTTCCTCATCAAGAGTTCATTGATGAAGAAGTTGGCAGCGCCGTACTCAAAACGCTAGAAGAGAAAGGCTGGATTGAATCGGTAGAGAAAAAGCCAACGCGTCAGCCGTGGCCAGTTGATCTTGAAAACGACCAAGACAAGCCTAAGCTCAATGCCGAACAAGCCATCGCGATTGCGACCGTAAATAGCCAAACCGACTTTGGTTGCTTCCTGTTAGAGGGCGTTACTGGCTCAGGTAAGACCGAGGTTTACCTTAATATGATTAAGCCGATTCTCGACCAAGGTAAACAAGCGTTAGTGCTCGTGCCCGAGATTGGCCTCACCCCTCAAACGATTAACCGCTTTAAGCGACGCTTTAATGTACCTGTTGAGGTTATCCACTCAGGTTTAAACGATTCTGAGCGACTGAATGCTTGGTTATCGGCGCGCGATAAAATAGCGGGCATCGTGATTGGTACCCGTTCGGCTCTGTTCACGCCGTTTGCTGACCTAGGTATTATCATTGTCGATGAAGAACACGACGCGTCTTATAAACAGCAAGATAGCCTGCGCTACCACGCTCGTGATGTGGCGATCATGCGTGCGCACAAAGCGCAGATTCCAGTTGTGTTAGGCTCGGCGACTCCGGCCTTTGAGACGCTGCACAACGCTCAGATCGGCAAATACAGTTATCTCACCCTGACTTCACGTGCGGGTGTCGCACTGCCGACCACCAATAAGGTGTTGGACGTTAAAGGTGAATATCTAGAAAGTGGTTTGTCTGCGTCGTTAATTGCAGAGATGCAAAGACACCTCAAAGCTGGCAACCAAGTGATGCTATTCCTCAATCGCCGAGGTTTTTCTCCCGCATTGATGTGTCACGATTGTGGTTGGACAGCCGAGTGTAAACGTTGCGATGCTTACTACACCTATCACCAATACAGCAATGAGATGCGCTGCCACCACTGTGGTTCTCAGCAGCATATCGTGCACAATTGCCAAGGTTGTGGGTCTGTGAACTTGGTGACAGTGGGTGTCGGTACCGAGCAGTTAGAAGCTCAACTTGGTCAACTATTCCCGGAATACAAAACCATTCGTATTGACCGCGACAGCACCCGCCGTAAAGGCAGCTTAGAAAGCGCGCTCGAGTCGATTCGTAAGGGTGAATTCCAAATTCTTATCGGCACGCAGATGCTTGCTAAGGGTCACCATTTCCCTGACGTGACACTTGTGGCGTTATTGGATGTGGATGGCTCTTTATATAGTAGTGACTTCCGTGCCTCTGAACGTCTTGCGCAGCTATTCATCCAAGTAGCGGGACGCGCAGGACGAGCAAGCAAACCCGGTGAAGTGATCTTACAGACTCACCACCCCGAACATGGGTTGTTGCAAGCCTTGCTACACAAAGACTATAACCACTTTGCTCAGACGGCGCTAGCAGAACGTAAGCAGGCAATGTTACCGCCCTATACCTTTATGACGCTGTTTAGAGCAGAAGCCAATGACACTCGCTTGGTGGAAGAGTTCTTGCGTCAGGTTCGTCACACATTGGAATCGCACCCGCTGTTTGACCAATATTGCATGGTGTTAGGGCCAACCCCGGCTCCGTTAGCAAAACGAGCGGGCAAATCGCGCTGGCAGTTAATCTTACAAACTCAGACGCGCTCGTTAATGCAGAAGCTATTGATGAGTGCCAAGCCGGCCATCAATATGTTACCTGCTGCGAAAAAAGTTCGCTGGTCACTCGATATTGAGCCGCAAGATTTGAGTTAAACCCACTTGGGTTAAAACTAATGATAAGTTTGTTCACAAATATTTCATATTTCTCGTGAGCAACTTCACACTAGTCATGTGATTTTTGTTAATCTAGCCGTAACTTTACACGGATTAAACGAATAAAATATTGCAATAAAAAAAGTGTTAGCAACACTTTCATAATATCTATTCGATTACATTTATTATTCACGCCTTAGATGCTTAGGCGGCAAAGGAACTTAAAAGAGGGTTTAATTTATGGCGACAATGAAGGATGTTGCCCAGCTAGCAGGCGTCTCAACAGCCACGGTATCACGTGCATTGATGAACCCTGAGAAAGTCTCAGTTTCGACTCGCAAACGAGTGGAAACAGCAGTACTTGAAGCTGGATACTCACCCAATACATTAGCTAGAAACTTACGTCGCAACGAATCAAAAACCATCATCACTATTGTTCCTGATATCTGTGACCCTTATTTCGCCGAGATCATTCGTGGTATCGAAGATGCCGCAGTAGAAAATGATTACCTTGTTCTACTGGGTGATAGCGGCCAGCAAAAGAAGCGCGAGTCTTCGTTTGTTAACTTAGTTTTCACCAAACAAGCCGACGGCATGTTGCTGCTGGGTACTGACCATCCGTTTGATGTCAGCAAACCTGAACAAAAGAATTTACCGCCGATGGTAATGGCGTGTGAGTTTGCCCCTGAGCTTGAACTGCCTACGGTACACATCGATAACCTGACCTCTGCCTTTGAAGCGGTGAACTACCTAGCTCAGTTAGGTCATAAGCGTATTGCTCAAATTTCAGGACCAGTATCGGCAACACTGTGTAAGTTCCGCCAACAAGGCTACCAGCAAGCGCTGCGTCGCGCCGGAGTCTCAATGAATCCAGCCTATAGCACGGTCGGTGACTTCACCTTTGAAGCGGGCGCTCAAGCGGTTCGTCAATTACTGGCACTTCCTGAACAACCTACAGCTATCTTCTGTCACAACGATGCGATGGCGATTGGTGCGATTCAAGAAACGAAGAAGCTGGGCTTGCGCGTTCCTCAAGACCTATCGATTGTCGGCTTCGATGACATCCAATTCGCTCAATACTGCGATCCACCGCTAACCACCATTTCTCAGCCTCGTTATGAGATTGGACGCCAAGCGATGTTGATGATGCTTGATCTATTAAAAGGCAACGATGTGCAAGCAGGTTCGCGTCTGCTTGAAGCTAAATTAGTGGTTCGAGGCAGTACAGCGCCACCTCGAATATAACCCTTAGAAATACCCTTATAAATCTGCGGCACATTTTGATGTGCCGCTTCCATTTCTGCACTATTATCCTCGCGCAATCTGGATTACCATGAGGGCAGAATCAGCAACTATTGAATTGTCTTGTGGCTAATAGAGATTATGTAAAGCGCGGTCGTGGCACGAAAAAACCGACCAAAAAACAAGCACCTCGCCGTAAACCTTGGCGCAGTGGTCTTTTGGCGATCCTCCTTGCCGGTGGTTTTGGTTACGGACTTTACCTATTGAGTAATGATCCTGAGCCGCCTGCACCAACGCCTGTGGCAACCAAACCAAAACCTAAGCCAAAACCAGCGAAAGTGATTCCGCCGCCTCCTGAAGAGAAGTGGGACTACGTTGAAACGCTGCCAAGCCGCGAGATTGAAGTAAAAGCCAAAGAGCAACAGATCTCTAAGATCCCTTACATCATGCAGTGTGGCGCTTACAAAACCTCGTCGCAGGCAGAAGCACGTAAGTTGGATATTGCCTTCCAAGGTATCTCAAGTGAGATCCGCAAGAAAGATGGCAGTAGCTGGTACCGTGTGGTTTTAGGGCCATACAAGTTGAAGCGTGACGCAGAACGCGATCGCCATAAGCTGCAACGAGCGAAAATTGAACCTTGCGCTATTTGGAAAGACGGGTCTTAATCAACTCAATATATAATAGGGGGAAGAGGATTCCCCCTATTGCTGTTTGAAAGCGTTCAATAGTTCATCGCACAAGCAATACCAGTATGTTAATCAAAAGAGTGCGTTTTAACGAAACTGAGGTACTTGTTCGTAGTACTCAAGCCCAAAGTCAGTCAGGTAGACCTGCTCCTTATTTATCTCGATGTAACCAAAAAAATCCAAGTGCGCTAAAACGTTAGGAAATGGACGTTTAAGAAAAACGTTGACCGAGTTTTTTAGATGTTCTGTTGAACACTCGCCCGCCTCCTGATACATCAGATGATGCAGTATAGACAGCTCATCCAGATCCATATCTCTATTAAAAAAACTGATATTGTCACTATTCATCACACTACTCCTTATGCAGTGAATACCACTGATTAGTGAACATCATTCCTTATAAATCAAACAAAAAGTGTTAACCATTTCACGTTAGAAATTTGTTTTATCTTTTTTTATATTTATCACAAACTATTAACCCACCAACCCTTGCCACACATAGGCTCAACAGGTAATGGATGTTTGAAACAACTGGTAACATTTAGTTTTTTTGATATGACATACCATTAAATGTGGCACTTGAATTCATGATAGTGGAGCCACATATAAGTAGTAACCATAAATAATAATCAAAAGAGGTCGACTCGTGACTACCATTGTATCTGTACGTCGTAATAATAAAGTCGTCATCGCGGGTGATGGACAAGTATCTCTGGGCAATACAGTAATGAAGGGCAACGCCCGTAAAGTACGTCGCCTATACAACAATAAAGTACTGGCAGGTTTTGCTGGCGGTACGGCAGATGCTTTCACGCTATTCGAAAAATTTGAAAGCAAGCTGCAAATGCACCAAGGCCACCTAACCAAAGCTGCCGTTGAGCTGGCGAAGGATTGGCGTAGCGACCGTGCTCTACGTAAATTAGAAGCACTGCTAGCAGTCGCGGATGAAACCGCTTCACTGATCATTACTGGTAACGGTGACGTCGTTCAACCAGAAAACGACCTGATTGCGATCGGTTCGGGCGGTAACTTCGCTCAAGCAGCAGCGACTGCACTATTAGAAAATACTGATTTAGATGCGCGTGAAATCGCAGAAAAGTCGCTGAACATTGCTGGCGATATCTGTGTATTCACCAACCATCACCACACTATTGAAGAACTAGAAAGCACCGTTGAGCTGCCAAAGCCAGAGTAACGACCGCTTCCATCAATAACGTTGTATTCAACAGTGATTAAAGAATTAAGGAAAAACCATGTCTGAGATGACTCCTCGCGAAATTGTTCACGAACTCAATCGCCACATTATCGGCCAAGACAACGCTAAGCGTTCAGTGGCTATCGCTCTACGTAACCGCTGGCGTCGTATGCAGCTTGAAGAAAGCCTGCGTGTTGAAGTTTCGCCAAAAAACATCCTGATGATTGGCCCAACAGGTGTGGGTAAAACTGAAATTGCTCGCCGTCTAGCGAAACTCGCTAATGCGCCGTTCATCAAGGTAGAAGCGACTAAGTTCACCGAAGTTGGCTACGTTGGTAAAGAAGTTGAGACCATCATCCGTGATCTAACGGACGTTGCGATCAAGATGACACATCAACAAGCGATGGAAAAAGTACAATACCGCGCTGAAGAGCAAGCTGAAGAACGTATTCTTGATGCCCTTCTACCACCAGCACGTGATGCTTGGGGTCAGAACGAGCAATCAACTGAAGACACCACCTCTTCAAACACTCGTCAGATTTTCCGCAAGAAACTGCGCGAAGGTAAGCTAGACGACAAAGAGATCGAAGTCGATGTAGCCGCACCGCAAATGGGCGTTGAAATCATGTCACCTCCGGGTATGGAAGAGATGACCAACCAGCTGCAAGGCATGTTCCAAAACCTAGCGGGCGACACCAAGAAAAAGCGTAAGATGAAAATCAAAGACGCATTCAAAGCACTGACGGAAGAAGAAGCTGCGAAGCTTGTGAACCAAGAAGAGCTAAAAGAGAGCGCGATCTTCAACGCTGAAAACAACGGCATCGTATTCATCGATGAGATCGACAAAATCTGTAAGCGTGGCGACAGCTCAGGCCCAGACGTATCTCGTGAAGGTGTTCAGCGCGACCTACTGCCTCTAATCGAAGGCAGCACAGTATCAACGAAGCACGGCATGGTTAAAACTGACCACATCTTGTTTATCACATCAGGTGCATTCCAAGTGGCTAAGCCATCAGATCTGATCCCTGAATTGCAAGGTCGTCTGCCAATCCGCGTAGAACTTGAAGCACTATCAGCACATGACTTCAAACGTATTCTTACTGAACCAAAGGCGTCACTGACAGAACAGTACATTGCCCTGATGAAAACAGAAGATGTCGGCATTGAGTTCACTGAAGATGGCATCAACCAAATTGCAGACGCAGCATGGCGTGTGAACGAAACCACTGAAAACATCGGTGCGCGTCGTCTACACACAGTCATGGAGCGCCTAATGGATGAAATTTCATTTGACGCAACAGACCGAGCAGGCAGTAAATTGCTGATTGATGAAGCTTATGTAATATCTAAGCTTGGCGAGCTCGTAGAAGACGAAGACCTAAGTCGCTTCATCCTGTAGCACACAAAACTCCAACTTATTGCTCTATCTCAAAGAAATAGCAGCTAATAAGCGAATTCAAGGCCCACTTTCGAGTGGGCTTTTTATTACCCGAAAAATGGGCGTATACTCAAATCACAGTTTGAAACGAAGACTTACAAAGAAATAGACCTACGATGAAACAATCTCTACTGATTTGGCTTGATGCCGCACGACCAAAAACTCTGCCTCTCGCACTCGTCTCTATTCTTACAGGAAGTAGTTTAGCGTTCGCCGGCGGTCAGTTTTCTCTATCAATAGCCCTACTGGCTTTTTTAACTGCCACCTTATTACAAATCCTGTCGAACCTAGCCAATGACTATGGCGACGCAGTAAAAGGCACAGACAACGAAAACCGTCTAGGGCCAACACGTGCAATGCAATCTGGTGCGGTGACTGCGAAAACCATGAAACAAGCGATCATCCTCAACATCGTGTTTACCATGCTCGCTGGGCTGATTCTTATTTTTCATGCCTTAACCTCGATTGAAAGCATCTTATCTTTCATCGCGTTAGGCGTATTAGCCATAATGGCTGCCATCGCTTACACCGTGGGCAATAAACCTTATGGTTATATTGGCCTTGGCGACTTATCGGTATTTATCTTCTTCGGTTTGTTAGGCGTTTCAGGCACATACTTCCTACACACTGGTCATGTTGAGCCAAGCCTATTTCTTCCGGCCTTAGGCTGTGGATTAATGGCGGTTGCGGTACTCAACATCAACAACATGCGTGATATAGAGAACGACAGCGAATGTGGTAAGCGCACCATGGCGGTTCGCCTAGGGCAACGCAAAGCCAAGCACTATCATTTTGCACTGCTTGGGCTCGCCCTTGCTTCTTTCGCTATCTACCTACTGATTCAAGAAAAACCGGTCTGGATCAGCCTGCCGTTTTTATTGAGCATTGTTATTGTTTACAAACATGGCAAGGCCGTTTGGGAAACCGAAAAACCAGTGCAGATTGCACCAATGATGCCAGTGATTGTGAAATGCTCACTGGTCACTAACCTATTGTTTGCAGGGGTTGTCGTAGCTCAAACTCTATTGAGTTAAATGAGACTAATCATTGCAAAGGGATCAAGCACCGATATACTCAAAGTAAGCTCATTGTTCAAAAGGTATACTAATGGAATACAACACTTCAGCACTGTGCGACATATATTTGGATCAAGTTGATGTCGTGGAGCCCATGTTCAGCAACTTCGGTGGACGTGCATCCTTCGCAGGACAGATCACGACATTAAAGTGTTTTGAAGACAATGCTTTGATTCGCTCCGTATTAGAGCAAGATGGTCTGGGACGTGTGTTGTTAATCGATGGTGGCGGCTCACTACGCAAAGCGCTGATCGATGCTGAGATTGCCCTACTTGCCGAAGACAATGAGTGGGAAGGTATTGTGGTTTACGGCTGCGTTCGTGAAGTCGATGAGCTAGAAGACATGAACATTGGTATTCAGGCTTTGGCTTCTATCCCTGTTGGTGCGAGCCAAGAAGGTGTCGGCGAATTGGACGTACCGGTCAACTTTGGCAGCGTAACCTTCTTACCGGAAGATTACCTCTACGCTGACAACACCGGCATTATTCTTTCGGCAGAGCCTTTAGATGTCGAACTTGATCTGGATGTTGAAGAAGAAGAGGTCGAGTAACTCTCACTCAGCTTCAAATAATAAAACAAACCATAAGAATACGAAGCATAAGAATACAAACAAAAACGCCCGCTACTCAGTAGCGGGCGTTTTTTTAAATCTGAAGAGTCAATTACTCTACGTCATCCATTTTACCAAGAAGGTTACGGATGCGATCTTGCCACGCTGAATGCTCTTCCTGCATTTGCTGAGTTTTTTGCTCTAGCTCGTGACGGCTTTCTTTAAGCTCACCAGCTTCTGTTGCTAGTGCTTGTTTCTCTTCTTTAAGCTCTTCCACTTCCATTTGAAGAAGTGCAATTGTATCTACTGCTGTTTGAATTTTTGCTTCTAGCTGCTCTAGTACTTCAAAAGACATTCTGGCCTACCTTTAAGTTATCCGTTTGATGGTGAAGGTTCACTCCACTTATTTCCCCATTCTACTCAGCAGAGCAAGGATAAACACTCAATATATTCGATATTTTGCGCCATTCGATGAAAAAAACAGCACTTTTTACCGAATATTGACGTGAACGATTACCGCCACAACGGCAAACCGATTATTTTGATGAATAATAACTGTTTTCCACTGCGAATTGATCGAGAGCAATCTCCAAAAAACAAAAAGGCAAACGTTTCCTTTTGGATATGGTAAAATTCGCCGCGAAATTTCTATTCCCCCTTTGAAAATTTTGGAGTCCGCATGAAACGCGATTTAGCAATGTCATTCTCTCGTGTCACAGAAGGTGCAGCACTAGCTGGTTACAAGTGGCTTGGCCGTGGCGATAAAAACGCTGCAGATGGTGCTGCTGTAGAAGTAATGCGTAGCCTATTAAACAAAACCGAAATTAGCGGTGAGATTGTTATCGGCGAAGGTGAAATCGATGATGCACCTATGCTATACATCGGCGAAAACGTAGGTGTGGGCGGCGACGCTGTCGACATCGCAGTTGACCCAATTGAAGGGACACGCATGACAGCAATGGGCCAATCAAATGCATTGGCTGTATTGGCTGCGGGCGAAAAAGGCAGCTTCCTTAAAGCGCCTGATATGTACATGGAAAAGTTGGTTGTTGGCCCTGGCGCTAAAGGCGTGATTGACCTAGAACTGCCACTAACAGAAAACCTAGAAAACATCGCTAAAGCACTAGGTAAAACACTTGATACTCTAGTCGTAACCACGCTTGCTAAGCCTCGTCATGATCAAGTCATCGCCGACATGCAAGCAATGGGCGTTCGTGTATTTGCTGTGCCAGACGGTGATGTTGCGGCTTCTATCTTAACCTGTATGCCAGACAGTGAAGTAGACGTCATGTACTGCATCGGCGGCGCACCTGAAGGTGTGGTCTCGGCTGCGGTAATTCGCGCACTCGACGGCGACATGCACGGTCGTCTTCTACCTCGCCACGAAGTGAAAGGCGACACAGAAGAGAACCGCAAGCACGGTGAACTTGAACTTGAGCGCTGCGCAGAAATGGGCGTAACGGCGGGTATCGTATTGAAGATGGAAGACATGGCACGCAGCGACAACGTTGTATTCTCAGCAACAGGCATCACTAAGGGTGACTTGCTAGAAGGTATTTCTCGTCAAGGTAATATCGCAACCACAGAAACCCTGCTTATCCGTGGCCGCTGCCGTACAATTCGCCGCATCAAATCTATCCACTACCTAGAGCGTAAAGATCCAGAAGTAGTAGGTCATATCCTGTAAGCCTAAATTCGGTGAAACAGAATATTCCAAGGCTGATACCTAGTATCAGCCTTTTGTTTTATTAGCGCACCAGAATCTGACCATGGCAGCCAATAGAGTAAATTATCATCAATATAGTAAATGGTTTGCTTTATAAACACCTTGCCTCATAATAGTAAGGTTCATTAGGTAGGGATAGTATGAAAACAAGCGACAGAATCTTACAGACCATTAAGCGTCAAGGCGCGGTAACCGCGAAACAACTGTCAGAAGAATTTGGCATGACGACAATGGGGGCAAGGCAACATCTGCAAAGCCTGGAAGATGACGGTATTCTTGCGTTTCATGATGTGAAAGTGAAAGTGGGTCGCCCGACTCGCCACTGGTCCCTGACTCAACAAGGTCATAACCAATTTTCAGACCGACATGGTGAACTCACCATTCAAGTGATTGATGCTGTCGAGAATCTATTTGGTAAAGAAGGGCTGGCTAAGGTTGCTGCCGAGCGTGAACAACACACTCTTAAGCAATATCAAACTGCGCTGTCTGGCTGTGATTCACTCATCAGCAAGCTTAAAAAACTCACCCAGCTTCGTGAAGACGAAGGCTACATGGCTGAGCTTCAAGAGCATGATGATCACTACATCTTGATTGAGAACCACTGCCCTATCTGTAAGGCTGCAACTCGCTGCCCTAGCCTGTGCCAATCTGAGCTCAACGTGTTTACTGAGTTACTAAAAGATGAGTGTCACGTGAGCCGTACAGAGCACATCATTGCTGGCGAACGACGCTGCACTTACACCTTAACACCCGCCCTTTGATTGCAAAGGTAATCGGCTAATACCGTCTCAATATTGAGAAAATACAAATAGATTAAAATTTGTACAGATTTCTTTCTTAAGCTTAGAGCATATGAAACACGCTTAATGCTAAGGAAGGAATGATGGCGCATCCACAACCCGCTCAAAAACTGCCACCCTTTGATGAACTTGTCCAACTCGCGAAAAGCGACCCGAAAGCATTCAATCAATTCAAACACGAGATGTGCGAACAGATGATTTGTTCGGCTTCAGACGTGATGCAAGACCGACTTCGTGCGCAGCAAAGTCACATCGACTTAGTGGTTAGCCGTTGTAAAAACCCACACCACGCCAATGTCGTACTCATGCAAGAGCTGCGCTGTCAGGTCTGTAAGTTCCAAGATGCACTCGAAGGGCGCTGCGGCTTTGAAGAATCTCTGCCTGAAAATGTCGTGCCTTTTAAGCCGAATACCGAACCTAAAATGTACTGAAATTAGCAAAGCACTAAAAAGAAAAAGGGAGCGTAATGCCCCCTTCTTATTGGTTCGCTGTTCAATATTCACATGGGTCTTCGCCGTAGTCATTACGGCCTTCTGTACCTTTCAACAAACCACACTCAATCAGAATCCAGAAACCACACACTAATGCCGCGACGGTTGCCGCCATATGAATTGGCGATACCGGCTCTGTCGTCGTTGCAACCATTGGCGAAGCTAAACGACCCAATACTAATGGCACATTCAATAGTAGCCAGTAATTAGACTTATTGCGGTCGTGCCAGCGCTTAGCGGTTACCGCAAGGTCTGGGATCACAAGCATCAATAAGATGATTGGTAGCAGGATATAAGAGTAAGCAGGGAACAACACAGAGATACCTGAAGCAAAACCGGTAATCGCTATGTAGTAGAAAACATTCCAAATCCAGTAAGTCTTACGACCAATTCTCCCCTTGAAAGAGAGCAGTAATTCTTTCATCGACATCTTAAATACTCAAATTTATACGCCGCTAAAAGTCAGCAGCAATGGTTAGTTTATTACTTTTTGAAAGCAACTTTTATCCATATCACGAATATTCACCGTTAAGCTTCTTACATGACTCGCTTGTTCTTGCAGGATCTGCATTAACGATCGTGACAATTCTCGCTTTTGCTCTTCCTTTCGTCCCGAAAGTAACTCAAAGCTGATATGAATAAAGTCTACACTATCTTCCTCATCACCGACCAACCAATTATGGCAACGCAGTGAACGAGATTTCACTGATGGCACATCAAACAAGCCACATGTGAGAGCGACTTGGTGGAGATCTTCCAGTAAGCCTTGGATATTTACTCGCTCATCCACTGAATTGGAGTACTCTAGAACTAGATTCGGCATTGTTACTTCCTGTTGTTAACGCAATCGTTTGTCCCTTAATAACAACTAACGATGAAAAATCCGAGAAGTTAGCTATTATTCTGTCTGCCGGATCACTGATATATGCTCAAAATCTACTCTGACCATTGAGTAAGATCCAAGAAAGTCATGACCACAGTCATGATCTGTTGATATTAATCTGTTATATTATTTCGTAATAAAGTTTACTTTTTTACATTCGATTTATTTAAATACTTTGGAGATATTCCTATGCGTCATCCTGTAGTTATGGGTAACTGGAAACTAAACGGCAGCAAAGAAATGGTTGTTGATCTACTAAACGGTCTTAACGCTGAACTTGAAGGCGTAACAGGCGTAGACGTAGCAGTTGCTCCACCAGCACTTTTCGTTGATCTAGCAGAGCGTACGCTTACTGAAGCGGGCAGCGCGATCATCCTAGGTGCTCAAAACTCTGACCTAAACAACAGCGGTGCATTCACTGGCGACATGTCTCCAGCAATGCTTAAAGAGTTCGGCGCATCTCACATCATCATCGGTCACTCTGAGCGTCGTGAATACCACAACGAATCAGATGAGTTCGTAGCTAAGAAATTCGCATTCCTAAAAGAGAACGGCCTAACTCCAGTTCTTTGTATCGGTGAATCTGAAGCACAAAACGAAGCAGGCGAAACTGTTGCAGTATGTGCTCGTCAACTTGACGCTGTTATCAACACTCAAGGTGTTGAAGCTCTTGAAGGCGCTATCATCGCTTACGAACCAATCTGGGCTATCGGTACTGGTAAAGCAGCTACAGCTGAAGATGCACAACGCATCCACGCTCAAATCCGTGCACACATCGCAGAGAAATCTGAAGAAGTTGCTAAGAAAGTTGTTATCCAATACGGCGGTTCTGTTAAGCCAGAAAACGCAGCAGCTTACTTCGCACAACCAGACATCGACGGTGCTCTAGTTGGCGGCGCAGCTCTAGACGCGAAAAGCTTCGCAGCTATCGCTAAAGCAGCAGCTGAAGCAAAAGCTTAATTTAAACTTCACCGTTTAAATTAAATGAAAGGTCAACTTAGGTTGGCCTTTTTTGATCTCGCTCGAAAACCGCCACTCCCAACCTCTTTTTTGCACTGAGCTCTTTGTAACTTAATAACATTCCGGTTTATTAGACTGCGTTATGAAGATTTATACACAAGCTCATCTAAACACATTTCGAAAACAGCTCCGAAACAACATGCCTCAACCAGAACGCAAGCTATGGTTTTATATACGGAACAAGCAGCTTGGTATTAAGTTTCGCAGACAACATAGCATCGGAAAGTACGTCGTGGATTTCTTCAGCTGTGAACTAAAACTGGCCATTGAGATAGATGGTAATAGCCACTTTTCAGAACAAGCACAGGCTTACGATCATCAGCGTACACGAGACTTAAACAAGATTGGAATCAAGGTGCTTCGCTTTACCAATAATGAAGTTAATCAGAATCTTGAAGAAGTTTTGGTGAAAATCATGAATTCAATCCCCAAATAAACTTCTGTGTACGCATCCCCCTCTAACTCCCCCTTATTTCAACATTTTCGATTACCCTGCCGATCTAAGGTAAAGGGGGAGAACTTTCTTTGTTCACTTAGGTCCCTAGGCTTACTGAAACCATAAAATGTTCAATAAATCGCTAATAGGAAAGCTTACGTTAATCGCTAAAATTTGTTGTAGTCGGTATATGCTCCAACAACTACGGAACGGTTCCTCCCCTTTCCAATGAAAGCTAAAGGGATCTAGAAACCTGACATAAGGGGAGGCTAGGAGGGGATTTTACAATGAATCTAAAGAACGGCAGGCACAAAAAAACCGCTGAATAATCAGCGGTTTTTAAATTCTTTAAGCGAACGCTAAGCGTGGCTTAGAACAACTCTTCTGCAACGCGGAACAGCTCAGAACGGTCTGGGTTCTGCATGTTCTCGATACAATCGATGATGTCGTGGTGAACAAGTTCTTCTTTCTCGATACCCACACAACGACCACCGTGACCTTCTTGAAGAAGGTGAACAGCGTAGTTACCCATGCGAGAAGCCAATACACGGTCAAATGCAGTAGGACGACCACCACGTTGGATGTGACCAAGAACCGTTGCACGAGTTTCACGACCTGTTGAAGATTCAATCTCTTTAGCCAGTTCGTTAGCATCCATCATTAGCTCAGTTAGAGCGATGATTGCGTGCTTCTTACCTTTCGCAATGCCATCTTGGATGTTGCTGATAAGCTGTTCTTTATCTAGGCCAGTCTCTGGAGTAATGATGTACTCACAACCACCCGCGATTGCTGACATAAGCGTAAGGTCACCACAGTGACGGCCCATGATTTCAACAATAGAAATACGTTGGTGAGAAGAAGACGTGTCACGTAGACGGTCAATTGAATCAATAACAGTGTTAAGCGCTGTTAGGTAACCGATTGTGTAGTCAGTACCCGCGATATCGTTATCGATTGTGCCTGGAAGACCGATACATGGGTAACCCATTTCAGTCAGCTTCTTAGCACCCATGTAAGAACCGTCACCACCGATAACAACAAGTGCTTCGATACCGTGCTTCTTAAGGTTCTCAATGCCTTTCTCACGAACAGCAACGTCTTTAAATTCAGGGAAACGTGCAGAACCTAAGAAAGTACCACCACGGTTGATCACGTCAGATACGCTTGAACGGTCAAGCTTTTCGATACGGTCTTCAACAAGGCCTTGGTAGCCATCGTAAATACCGTAAACTTCAATGCCAACTGATAACGCAGTACGAACAACGCCGCGAACTGCTGCGTTCATACCTGGAGCGTCACCACCACTGGTCAAAACACCGATCTTCTTAATCATGCTCACCCTCGATTTTTGGGAATCTATTATTCAATTCTTGTTCTTGCTGATTGTATATCAACAAGATTTTAAATCTATATTTGTGCGTTATGTTACATTTCCTCAACAGGAATAGCACTCAAATCGCGTAAAATTATGTAACATTTCTACTTCTGTAAGAGTATTACAGTTTTACTCAATAACTTTGTTGATTCACATCAGAATCAACATTAATTGTTACTAAGGTGGTTTTTGAATCACCTAACAGTTAATAATTTTTACTCACTTTAGTTCAAAAGCCACTCACTTACCATTTGCCCGCTGATTTTTAGCACGCATTACCACGAGTGGAATTTCTGCTGCTTCTCTGGTCCAAATACGACCGAATACGGGTCTTGGTGAATTAATACATCAGCATCAGGGAACACGGAGATAAGCTTAGCCTCTACTTCGTCAGAAATGCGATGCGCTTCAATAAGTGGGATATTATCTTCCAATTCTAGATGCAGTTGGATGAAGCGTATTGGCCCCGAGCGACGCGTTCGTAATTGATGCACACCCAACACGCCTTCCACGCTCAATGATGTCTCTTTAATCTGTTTCAGCTCATCATCTGGCAGCTTATGATCAAGCAGAGACTGAACCGCTTCCATCGCCATTTGATAAGCGCTGTACAGAATGTAGATACCTATACCCACCGCAAATACAGAGTCCGCTTGGCCAAGCCCAAACCAACTCAATGCCAGTGCCAGCATAATCGCGGCGTTCATATAAAGGTCTGATTGATAGTGCAATGAATCGGCTGCAATAGCTTGGCTACCCGTTTTGTTGACCACATGTTTTTGGAAGCGAACCAGACCAAAGGTCATCACTATCGCGAACAGGCTGACGTAGATACCAATTTCTGGAGAGTTCAGTTCATGAGGTCGGAAGAAGCGTTCAATACCATTGAGAATAAGGAAACATGCAGAGCCTGAAATAAACATTGCCTGCGCTAATGCAGCGAGAGATTCAGCCTTACCATGACCAAAGGTGTGCTCTTTGTCGGCAGGCTGCAGAGAGTAGCGAACCACGATAAGGTTAACGACAGAGGCTGCGATATCAAGCATGGAGTCCACGACGGAAGCCAACAGACTCACAGAACCTGTTACCCACCACGCTGCGACTTTCACTATCAATAAAATAGTGGCGATGGTGGTGGCTGCCCAAGCGGCGAGCGTAACTAAACGTGCGTATTCTTGTTTCATAACTTGGCTATAAAGTGACTGATAGCACAAAGTATAACCTGCAAACAACCAATTGAATATGACAGCTATGATGTAAAACATTCATTTTTAAGGATCAAAAAAAGCGGCACTCGGCCGCTTCTTTCTAAACACTTTCATTCAACGCTGATTTTTCAAGCAATGAATTACTTGTCTTTGTTCATGCGTTTTCCCATTTTGTCAGCACACTTAGTCATGCGCTCTTGTTGGATTTCTTTCAGTTGAGTCTTTTGCTCAGCCGTTAGTACGCTCATCATTTGGTGTTGCTTCTTAAGCATTGCTACGCGACGCTCAGTTTGCTTCTCAACCATTTGGCTTGCTAGGTCGTTTGCTGCTGCTTCGTCAAAGTTGTCAGCAAGTACCAATGCTTGAACCTTTTCGTGATGCGCTTTCATTTGCGCCATTTTTGCCGTTTTGTTTGCACCGCGCTTTGCTTTCATCTCAGCACGGTCTGCTTCACGCATCTCTTTTAACTGTTCTTTTTGAGCGTCGGTTAGGTCTAGTTGGCGCATTACTTTTTTATCGAAACCGCCACACTTGTCGTGCATACCTTTGTGGTCACCTTTATCACCACCACCGTAAGCATACGCGCTTGCTGTACCAAAAATAAGTGGAAGTGCCGCAGCTGCTAGTACAAGTTTCTTAGTCATTTTCATAATTGTTGCCTCAATTCGGTATAATAAGTCATGTGTTGCGTCTGTTTCTCAGCGCTTGAATATAGATTAGTCTTTCCCTCGTAAAGTGACGTTTAGAAAGCGTAAAGAATCGTAAAGAGTGAAAGTTGACGAATAATTAGCAGTATTATTAACCTAACTAAATGATTAAGGCTTCCCAATGGCGAACATTCTTCTTATTGATGACGACACAGAGTTAACCAGCTTACTTAAAGACATTTTGAGCTTTGAGGGCTTCACTGTCTCCGAAGCCAATGATGGCTATGCCGGGCTTGAAGCGATCAATGATGAGATTGATCTGGTCCTTTTGGATGTGATGATGCCGCGCCTTAATGGCATGGAAACGCTAAAAAAGCTGAGGGAAAATTGGGAAACGCCGGTACTAATGCTGACCGCAAAAGGCGAAGAGATCGACCGTGTGATTGGTCTTGAACTTGGCGCGGATGATTACCTGCCTAAACCTTTCAGTGACCGAGAGTTGTTAGCTCGTATTCGAGCTATCTTGCGTCGTACTCAAACCAACACCGCACCTAAGGCGGCCAGTGATAGAGTTCAATATCAAGACATCGAAGTCTTCCCGGGCAAACAAGAAGCCTACTGCAATGGGGAGCTCATCGACCTCACCACAACCGAGTTCGCCCTACTGAGTCACCTTATCCAAAACCCAGGGCAAGTGATCACCAAAGAAGCATTGAGTTTGGATGTGCTGGGTAAAAGGCTCGCAGCGTTTGACCGCGCGATAGACATGCACATCTCTAATCTACGTAAGAAGATTCCTGAGCGCACTGACGGCAAATCACGTATCAAAACCTTACGAGGCCGTGGCTACTTATTGGTAGAGGAAGATTAATGCGTATACCTAAAATCACCAGCTTATATGGACGTATCTTTGCTATCTTTTGGTTCACCATGTTACTGGTGCTTTTGTCGGTGCTGTCACTTCCCCATTTAGACCCTCGAGTCGCGCGAGATGTGCCCGCAGATCACCTCGATAAACTCGAGCGTATCGCTAAAATCACAGAGAAACGCTACGCCAAAGAACCTAATCTGGGCAAGATTGTCTTCCAACTGGAGGCGCCACGCAGCCGCAAGGATTCTAGAGCTCGCATCTACCTGACCGATCTTGAGGGCGCAGTCCTTACCTCGAAAAGGCATTCAGACTATAAGCTAAAGGCGATTCGTAACTTTGTTACCTCGATTGATAACCCTGAGATACCGAAGCAAAAACTCTACGGACACTACATGGTCGCAGGGCCAGTGCCAATTACTCTCGCTGGTGAAGAGTTGCTGATGTATGCCGGAGTGAAGTGGAACCAACCACCGCCATTCTTACTGCGCCTGTTTGATAGACCTCTGCAGCTATTGCTTGCCGTGATGTTGGCGAGTACCCCGCTATTACTTTGGTTAGCTTGGGCACTGAGTCAACCCGCTCGCAGGCTAGAACGCGCGGCACAACGCGTGGCGAAAGGTCAATTCGAGGTCGATCCAACACTCGAAAAAGGTACTTCAGAGTTCAGACAAGCTGGTGAAAGCTTTAACCAGATGGTAGAAGCGGTAAACCAGATGATTTCGGGGCAACAACGCCTGCTCTCTGATATCTCACACGAGCTCCGCTCGCCACTGACACGTCTTCGCATGGCCAATGCACTGGCGATTCGTAAACAAGGCGAGAGCCAAGAGTTAGAACGCATTGATACCGAAGCACAGCGTTTGGAACAGATGATCAGTGAGCTGCTGACGCTATCTCGTATGCAGGTCGACAGCCATATTACTCGTGAGGTTCAGCCTATCTCGAGCCTATGGGAAGAGATCTTAAAAGACGCAGAGTTTGAAGCCGAACAGATGGGCAAACAACTGACGTTCTCGGAGATCCCAGAACGCTCTATTTCGGGGAACCCTAAACTGCTGATGAGTGCGCTAGACAACATTACACGCAATGCCATCTACTACGGTAAAGACCAAGTGGATGTACAGTTCCATGTGGTTCAAGATCAGCTAACAATTTGCGTCAATGATAATGGTGATGGTGTTCCAGAGGATGAACTCGATTCTATCTTCAGACCTTTTTACCGTGTCTCAACAGCGCGTGACAGAAACTCTGGCGGCACAGGGCTTGGATTAACCATTACTGAAAGTGCGATTCGCCAACACAGCGGAACCATCACCGCAACCCGCAGCCAGCTCGGTGGATTACAACTCGAAATCACCCTGCCTATCTTACCGGTGTAATACCCCCACAAAGATCGCAGTTGATAATGATTGTCATTACCATTATGGTAAATCCTCTAATTAAGGAGGATTTACCATGTCGCACACTTTCCCTGCTTTACCCTACGCTTACGATGCCCTAGAGCCTTACATTGACGCTAAGACAATGGAAGTGCATTACAGCAAGCACCATAGAACCTACTACGATAAGTTTGTTGCGGCGGTGTCTGGCAGCGAGCTAGAACAGCAATCTCTGACCGAGATCTTCGCCAACATCTCTCAGCACAGCCCGGCTGTTCGTAACAATGGCGGTGGCTACTACAATCACATCTTGTACTGGAACTGCATGTCGCGAGACGGCGGTGGTGAACCTACGGGCGAGCTTGGTGAGGCTATCAAGAGTACCTTCGGTGATTTCGAGACATTCCAAGATCAGTTCGCCCAAGCGGCGATCAATACCTTTGGCTCCGGCTTTGCTTGGCTAGTGGTAGAGCAAGGGCAACTGAAGATCATCTCAACCTCGAACCAAGATAATCCGTGGATGGATACCGTTGTCAGTGATGGCGAACCGATTCTTGCGCTCGATGTTTGGGAACACGCCTACTACATCAGCTACCAAAACCGTCGTCCTGATTACATCAACGCATGGTGGAATGTGGTGAATTGGAAGGCGGTTGCTGAAAACTACGCACAAGCACTCGCGAATAAAGCGTAAGCGAATGGTGGTGAACTGTACTCACTCAGCTTGCCACCGTATACTCGGGCTATCTTTGATTACTCTTGTGAACCAACATGTTTGATATCGCTCTATACGAACCAGAAATTGCACCCAATACGGGTAACATCATCCGCCTATGTGCTAACTGCGGCGCAAACCTGCACCTGATTGAACCGCTTGGCTTTGATTTTGAAGAGAAGAAGGTTCGTCGTGCTGGCTTGGATTACCACGACCTTGCGCGAGTTAAGCGTCACAAGAACCTAGAAGCTTTCCTTGAGTATCTTGAGAATGAACGCGAGGGTGACTTCCGCATCTTTGCCTGCACCACTAAAACGACAGGTCACCACGTTGATGCAAAATTCCAACAAGGTGATGTGTTGATGTTTGGCCCAGAGACTCGCGGCCTGCCTGCTGAGTTCATTGAAAGCATGCCAATGGAACAACGCATTCGTATTCCAATGATGCCAGACGCGCGCAGCCTGAACCTGTCTAACGCAGTGGCAATCATTGCTTTTGAAGCATGGCGACAAATGGGTTTTGAAGGCGCGGTATAACCGAACACTCAAGCTTATCTTTTATCTGTTATCTGTTATCTGTTATCTGTTATCTGTTATCGATAGTAAACAGTAAGTAACAGCTAGCGACAGACAATAAAAAAGGCTCTTACCATTATCACTTTCTTGCGAAGGATAAAGGTAAGAGCCTTTTCTGTTTTCCCTCTATATAAAGAGAGAAAAAATTAATTAGTTTAAGCGGTTACGATCGTTGTCGTCGTCTTTCTTCTCAAACTCACCTTCAAAGGTGTTGCCGTCTTTTGATTGGTCAGATGGATCGCGATTGAATGGGTCTTGTCCAAATGGGCTCTGGCCAAAACCAGCTTGTCCACCGGCATGGAAACCACCAGACATGTTGGTCACCACCATTTTTTCCATCATTTTCTTGGCAATCATCGCTCTTGGTGCTGGCAATAATACCAACATACCGAGTGCGTCCGTCATAAAACCCGGAGTCAGCAGCAATACACCGGCAACTGCAAGCATCACGCCTTCAAGAATCTGTTGTGCTGGCATTTCGCCTTGTTGCAAACGACCTTGCACAGACATAAGTGTCTGAATGCCTTGGCTACGAACCAGCGATGCACCTACAAATGCAGTGATCAAAACCAACGCAATAGTTGGCCACAATCCTAAGAAGCCACCAACTTGAATAAATAGCCCAATCTCAATGATGGGTACGAAGATAAATAGTAATAATAAGATAGGAAACACACGCCCTCCTTTGTTACTTGCAGTTTACGCTGAAAGCCCTAACAATCTCAAATTTATCCTGTAAATAAGCGTGTTTATTGACCAAGAATAACTTTGCAAAATATTGACGAAACAAAACCGAAAAAGGTGATCCACTTAATATTTTTATGCGCTAAGTACAGTATCATGTGCCACATAAGTCAGGACGGATTTATCAGCCCAATATTCTAGCGAACGGAGTATTTGCACACAGAATAGGCTAATAACTAACTATATAATCAGAATAATTCTCTAAGGATCCTGTTATGGCTACTCAATCAGAAGCTCAAGTTGAAGCTCCTCAAGCTACTCGTCTCGAAGAAGATCTATTAGGTCAACGTCATGTTCCGGCTGATGCTTACTACGGCATCCACACTCTACGCGCAGTTGAAAACTTCAACATCTCAAATGTAACGATCTCAGATGTACCTGAATTCGTTCGCGGTATGGTGATGACCAAGAAAGCAGCGGCTTTAGCAAACAAAGAGTTAGGTGTAATTCCAAGCGAAGTGGCTAAATACATCATCCAAGCTTGTGACCTAATTCTAGACACGGGTAAGTGCATGGATCAGTTCCCATCGGACGTTTTCCAAGGTGGTGCTGGTACTTCTGTAAACATGAACGCAAACGAAGTTGTTGCGAACGTGGCTCTTGAACTTATGGGCAAAGAAAAAGGCCAATACGAGTTCATCAACCCGAACGACCATGTAAACCGCAGCCAATCTACAAACTGTGCTTACCCAACTGGCTTCCGTATCTCTGTTTACAACAGCGTTCGTAAACTGATTGATGCGATCGAATACCTAAAAGGTGCATTCGAGCTTAAGAGCCAAGAATTCAACACGATTTTGAAGATGGGTCGTACTCAGCTTCAAGACGCAGTTCCAATGACGGTTGGCCAAGAGTTCCACGCTTGGGCTGTAACCATCAATGAAGAAATCAAAAACCTAGAATACACTTCAAAACTACTGCTTGAAGTAAACCTAGGCGCAACGGCTATCGGTACAGGTCTGAACGCAGCACCGGGTTACCAAGGCCTAGCAGTGAAACACCTAGCAGAAGTAACAGGCCTAGAGTGTGTAGCGGCTGAAGATTTAATCGAAGCAACGTCTGACTGTGGCGCATACGTAATGACGCACGGCGCACTTAAGCGTCTAGCAGTTAAGCTATCTAAGATCTGTAACGACTTGCGTCTACTTTCTTCAGGTCCACGTACTGGTTTGAACGAGCTAAACCTACCTGAACTGCAAGCAGGTTCTTCAATCATGCCTGCTAAAGTAAACCCAGTTGTACCTGAAGTAGTAAACCAAGTTTGCTTCAAAGTTCTAGGTAACGACAACACGGTTTCTTTCGCTGCGGAAGGTGGTCAACTTCAACTGAACGTAATGGAACCTGTTATTGCACAAAGCATGTTTGAGTCTCTAGACATCCTAACAAACGCTTGTGTGAACCTACGCGACAAGTGTGTAGACGGCATTACGGTGAACAAAGAAGTATGTGAAGCGCACGTATTTAACTCTATCGGTATCGTCACTTACCTAAACCCATACATTGGCCACCACGAGGGTGACATTGTTGGTAAGATCTGTGCTGAGACAGGTAAGAGCGTTCGTGATGTGGTTCTAGAGCGCGGTTTATTAACCGAAGAAGAACTTGATGACATTTTCTCTGTTGAAAATTTGATGCATCCTCAGTATAAAGCGAAGCGCTACGAATAAAGTTAGCGAGAAAGGGTTCCAAACGGAGCCCTTTTTTAGGCTCCAATACGGTTAACCATGATTATTTTGTGGATTTCCGTTGGTTGCGCTTTTGCCAAATTGAATCTAAACCATAGAACTATTATGTGAACATTCCAGCGGCGAATGTTCACATAATAAAATCTAAATGAGGTGTTACTTATGATTGCAGTAGAACTGTTTGTCGTCCTGCTCTTTATCTTTTTGGGGGCCAGAATTGGCGGTATCGGTATTGGTTTTGCCGGTGGTGCTGGTGTTATTGCCCTTTCACTTATTCTTGGCGTTCCAACAAGCCAATCTTTCATCCCGATCGACGTAATCTTGATCATCATGTCAGTTATCACCGCAATTGCTGCAATGCAAGTTGCTGGCGGTATGGACTGGTTGGTACAAATTGCCGAAAACTTTTTGCGTAAACACCCTGAACGCATCACCTTTTACGCGCCGATTGTGACCTTTGTAATGACATTAATGGCGGGTACTGGTCACACAGCATTCTCTACGCTTCCTGTTATTGCAGAAGTAGCGAAAGGCCAAGGTGTTCGTCCTTCTCGTCCACTGTCTATCGCAGTTGTCGCTTCTCAAATTGCTATCACAGCTTCGCCAATCTCGGCTGCAGTTGTGGCTTTCGCAGCAATGTTGGCACCATTTGGTGTTGATTACCTAACGCTATTGATGGTTTGTATCCCAACAACCTTCATCGCTTGTATGGTTGGTGCGGTTGTTGCTAACTACATGGGTAGCGAATTGAAAGACGATCCTGTTTATCAAGAACGTCTAGAGAAAGGTCTAATCAAGCTAGCAACAGAAGAGAAACGCGAAATTCTACCTACAGCGAAGAAAGCAACGTACATCTTCCTAGCTGCAATTGGTTTCGTGGTTTGTTACGCAGCGGCTATCTCTAGCTCTGTTGGCCTAATTGAAAACCCGGCGCTAGGTCGTAACGAAGCGATCATGTCTGTAATGCTGGCAGCAGCAGCGGCTATCGTGATGTTCACTAAGATTGATGCAGCGAAGATTTCTTCAGCACCAACGTTCCGTTCTGGTATGACGGCATGTGTATGTGTACTTGGTGTGGCTTGGTTAGGTTCAACGTTTGTAAACGCACACGTTGCTGAAATCAAAGACGTAGCAGGCGCTCTACTGGCTGACTACCCATGGATGCTGGCTCTTGTTCTGTTCTTCGCTTCTATGCTGCTTTACTCTCAAGGCGCAACAACAGTTGCACTGATGCCTGCAGCACTAGCGATTGGCGTAGCACCACTAACAGCCGTTGCTTCTTTTGCTGCGGTAAGTGCGCTGTTCGTACTTCCAACTTACCCTACGCTACTAGCAGCGGTTGAGATGGATGACACAGGCTCAACGCGTATCGGTAACTACGTATTCAACCACCCATTCTTCATTCCAGGTGTGGTAACAATCAGTACTGCGGTAGCACTCGGCTTCGCATTCGGCGGTCTGTTTATCTAACATTCGCTGGTGATTGAACATTTAAAAGGAAGCTTCGGCTTCCTTTTTTGTTTTCTGCTCAATGTGTTATTTGATACGCATCAAATAACCATTATAAACTTTAAAAACCGCCTAAAAATAAAGTTTGAATAAAATTCCAAGATTATTCTGCCTAATCATAAACAACACCTACCAAATCAATCTCCTTCCACTTCCAGTTAATCCAAAACGAATATTAATCCAAGCTAACTAACCAAAAAACCTTGACGATTTTCTGCCATTTTTTAGCCCTTTTATTAGCCATTATTTTTGTGAACAGCACCAAACTTAAATACCGGAGTAAGGAATAAAATAACCGCAGCTAAATTAAATCTAACTTCATTTGGATTAGTAAATATAAAAACAACCTTAATTTAAAGTCAGCAACTTTATATCGTTGAGTACTTTATAAGTGTCCGTGTATTTACAATCTATAAATCATTAGTCGCTAATTCACATCACTTCTATTTAAGATGATGTAAGGAGATAGCCATGACAACTCAAACGATACCAAGCGAGAAAAAAAAGGGCGGCTTCTTTGCCAACTTTAAATTCCCTTCTGCCTACACCATTCTATTTATTCTGATTGCGTTCGTTGCACTGCTTACCTGGATTGTTCCAGCAGGCCAATACGACCGTGCAATGAATGAAGAGCTAGGCCGAGAAGTACCCGTAACCGGAACCTATCAAGCGGTAGAAGGTAACCCTCAAGGCGTGATTGATGTACTGCTCGCGCCTATTGACGGCTTCTATGACCACAATAGCTATGAAGCGGCGGCTATCGACGTTTCGCTGTTCATCTTAATCATTGGTGGCTTCTTAGGGCTAGTAACCAAAACGGGTGCCATTGATGCCGGTATCGAGCGCGTCACCGCCCGCTTAGAAGGGCGAGAAGAGTTGATGATACCAATACTGATGGCGCTATTTGCCGCAGGTGGTACCGTCTACGGCATGGCGGAAGAATCACTGCCCTTCTATACATTGCTAGTGCCGGTAATGATGGCAGCTCGCTTTGACCCTCTTGTTGCCGCTGCGACCGTACTGCTTGGTGCAGGTATTGGGGTGCTGGGTTCAACGATTAACCCATTCGCAACCGTGATCGCTGCCAACGCCTCTGGTATTCCATTTACAGACGGTATCGTGTTGCGCATTGCGATGTTGATTATTGGTTGGGGTATTTGTGTTGCCTACGTAATGCGTTACGCAAGAATGGTTCAAGCCGATCCAACAACATCAATTGTCTACGACAAATACGAAGAGAACAAAGCGCACTTCTTAGGTAATGCGAGCGGCGAAAAACTTGAATTCACCGCGACTCGCAAACTGATTCTGACCATTTTTGGTGGCTCGTTCGCTGTAATGATTTATGGTGTATCCGTTGCTGGATGGTGGATGGCTGAGATCTCAGCGATGTTCTTAGCAGCAACCATCATCGTTGGTATTGTGGCTCGCATGAGCGAAGAAGAGTTTACCACCAGCTTCATTGATGGTGCCCGCGACCTACTTGGCGTTGCGCTCATCATAGGTATTGCACGTGGTATCGTAGTGGTGATGGACCGCGGTATGATCACCGATACCATTCTCTTCTCAGCAGAACAGATGGTAACGGGGCTTTCTTCGGTTATCTTCATTAACGTGATGTTCTTCTTAGAGATTCTACTGTCGTTCTTAGTGCCATCGACCTCTGGCTTAGCGGTACTGACCATGCCAATCATGGCACCACTGGCCGACTTTGCTGGCGTAGGTCGTGACTTGGTTATCACTGCGTACCAATCTGCATCTGGCTTGGTGAACCTAATCACCCCAACCTCCGCGGTGGTGATGGGTGGTTTGGCGATTGCTCGTGTCCCTTACGTGCGCTGGGTTAAATGGGTGATGCCACTAGTCGGTATATTGATGGTGTTCTGCATTGTTGTACTGAGTATTGGTGCGCTGATCTAACTAACAGCACTTCACTCCTTTCTCATCCAAAGCCGCTTCTCACAGCGGCTTTTTTATTGTTCCCTCTCAATGTAACCCTCTGCCACTGAAACAGCTCCTCAAAGCCATACACGCGATATTCAAGGTTCTTCTGTTCGTAGCCAAGCTCAACCAAACTCAAAGCACTCGCAATAGAAGAATCAATCCTACTTTTAAACATCTAATTTTCTTGATGAAATAACACTCTATTTTCAACCATGATGTTTAAACAAATAGTTAGTCACTTATTAGCGTTAATTATATTTAAAGTAATTAATAGCCTAATAAACAGACGAGGATTAATGCCCTTTTCTATCAAAAAACACACTTAAACAGCCGATTTTAAAATGTGATCGCAACAGCTTTATTCGCATTTACTTTGTTAATAAACAATTAATTCCACATCCAAAATTAAATATCTAAATAAAAACACTGCATACTTCCAAGCTAAGTACACTCTTATCAATAAAACTATTCTGCATATAATCCCTCGTAAATTAGATTCTAGTAAGTTTCGTAAAAAAAGCGTGCATAAAGTTCCCTAACTGCTAACTATTTAGAATGTATTATTCATAACTGAAAGTGCATAAAGTTTGTTAAAACCCTTAATTTTAAAGGGCTGCGGGATAAAAAACGATTTGTGATAGATCTCTAAGAATACCTGACTAGCAGGCGTAATATTAATTCCAGACAAGAGATATGAATAAATAATTCATTCTTCTCAACTGAAAATAAATAATTACTCTTAGCGATAAAAGTAATTCAAATATATAAGAGAGAGACGATCATGAGTAAGTTCTATGTAGGTTCTGAAATAGGTCAATTACGCCGCGTTCTAGTTCACCGTCCAAGACGCGCACTGACTCACCTAACACCCTCTAACTGTCACGATTTACTATTTGATGACGTACTGGCTGTTGAACGTGCTGGTAAAGAGCATGACGCATTTACTCAAACGCTGCGTGATCAAGGTGTTGAAGTTCTTCTTCTTACTGACCTACTAGCAGACACGCTAGCAGTGCCAGAAGCGAAAGATTGGCTTTTGAATCATCAAGTTTCTGATTACCGCTTAGGCAAAACCTTTGCTAACGATGTGCGCTGCTACTTGGGCGACTTACCAAACCTAGAACTAGCAAAAATCCTAACGGGTGGTCTGTCTTACGCTGAGATGCCAATGAAATCATCTTCAATGATGCAAGGCATGCACGCACCAACCGACTTCATTATCGAACCGCTACCAAACCACCTATTTACTCGTGACACATCTTGCTGGGTATACGGTGGCGTATCCATCAACCCGATGGCGAAACCTGCTCGTCAACGTGAAACCAACCACGTTCGCGCTATTTACCGCTGGCACCCAACATTTGCTGGCCAAGACTTCATTAAGTACTTCGGCGATGAAGAAAACATCAGCTACGACAACTCAACCATTGAAGGCGGTGACGTTCTTGTAATCGGTCGCGGTACGGTTCTTATCGGTATGTCTGAGCGTACAACAGCACAAGGTGTTGAGCACTTAGCATCTAGCCTATTCAAACACGGTCAAGCGAAACAAGTTATCGCAATGCAGCTACCAAAACACCGCTCTTGCATGCACTTAGACACCGTTATGACGCACATGAACGAAGATACGTTCTCTGTTTACCCTGAAGTGGTGAGTAAAGACGTACAGTGCTGGAACCTAACTGGTGATGAGTCTGGCGCAGTGAAAGTGAAAGAAGAAGGCTACTTCGTAACAGCTATCGAAAAAGCACTTGGCGTAGACAAGCTAAACCTAATCACGACCGGTGGTGACAACTTCCATGCAGAACGTGAGCAGTGGAACGATGCAAACAACGTTCTAACGGTTAAACCTGGCGTTGTGATTGGCTACGAAGGCAACACCTACACCAATGAAAAATACGATAAAGCAGGCATCACAGTTCTTCCTATCCCTGGAGATGAACTTGGCCGCGGTCGCGGTGGCGCACGCTGCATGAGCTGCCCAATTGAGCGTGATGGTATCTAATCACTAAGACGAAAACGGCCAAGTTGAATGATCTTAAATAATCTCAGCTTGGCCAAAATGAGAGAACACAATTATGACTAAGCAAACTGTTGTTGTTGCACTCGGCGGTAATGCCTTACTTCGTCGCGGTGAGCCGTTAGAAGCCGATGTTCAACGCCGTAATATTGAAACAGCGGTTAAAACCATCTCTGAAATCGCGAAAGTGTACAACGTGGTTCTAGTACATGGTAATGGCCCACAAGTTGGTTTACTGGCTCTGCAAGGTTTGGAATACAAAAAAGTAAACCCGTATCCGCTAGATGTATTGGGCAGTGAGACTCAAGGCATGATCGGCTACATGCTGATGCAAGAGTTCAAGAACTATCTACCTAACCGCAACATCTCGTGCATGTTGACGCAAATGACCGTTGATCCAAACGATCCTGCATTCGCCGATCCAACGAAGCCGATTGGCCCGATCTACGAAGAAGCGGAAGCGCGTGAATTGGCGGAGAAATTCCACTGGATCGTCAAACCAGACGGCCAACACTTCCGTCGCGTTGTGCCAAGCCCACGCCCTACTGGCATTGTTGAGCACGAAGCGATCACCCAACTTATCGATGCAGGCCACCTAGTGATTTGTACTGGCGGCGGTGGCATCCCAGTGAAAAAAGAGAACGGCAAATTAGTGGGTGTTGAAGCGGTTATCGACAAAGACATGTCAGCGGCTTTCTTAGCGAAACAACTGGATGCGGATGCACTGCTTATTTTGACCGACGCGGACGCTGTTTACCTTGATTGGGGCAAACCGACTCAACACGCACTGCGCAGCACCACACCAAGTGAACTGGCGAAATTCGAATTTGATGCAGGCTCTATGGGACCAAAAATTGAAGCATCGTGCGAATTCATTCAGCAAGGCGGCAAAGTCGTCGGTATTGGTGCACTCGAAGATGGTTTGCAAATCCTGCAAGGCTTGGCGGGCACCAACATCACCAAAGATTAATCTACTCGCGAGCTTTTCAAACCTTGCGAGAAAACTGAATCACCGTTTGAACTGAAATTAATACACAAAAATTGAATCGCGCTTTCTTGAATTTTCTTTCCCTGTAACAAGAAAGCGCCTAAATCTAAGAAGGAATACATCATGGCTTTTAACCTACGCAATCGTAACTTCCTAAAACTACTAGATTTCACTCCACGCGAAATTCAACACTTATTAGATCTTTCTATGGAGCTAAAAAAAGCGAAGTACAACGGTTACGAACAGCCAACACTAACTGGCAAAAACATTGCGCTTATCTTTGAGAAAACCTCAACTCGTACTCGCTGTGCATTCGAAGTAGCGGCATTCGACCAAGGCGCTCGCGTGTCTTACTTAGGCCCATCTGGCTCTCAAATTGGCCACAAAGAATCAATGAAAGATACCGCTCGCGTTCTTGGCCGTATGTACGATGGCATTGAATACCGCGGCTTCGGTCAAGAGATTGTTGAAGAGCTAGGCGCTTACGCTGGAGTTCCAGTATGGAATGGTCTGACTGACGAATTCCACCCTACACAAATTCTTGCTGACTTCCTAACCATGACGGAATACGGCCGTGGTAAACAACTGCATGAAATCAGCTTTGCTTACCTAGGTGATGCTCGCAACAACATGGGTAACTCTCTGATGGTTGGCGCAGCGAAAATGGGCATGGACATTCGCCTTGTTGCTCCAAAACAGTTCTGGCCACAAGAAGAACTATTGGCTCAGTGTCGTGAAATCGCAGAGCACACAGGTGGCAAAATTACACTGACTGAAGATGTTCAAGAAGGCGTGCAAGGTTGTGACTTCCTGTACACCGACGTTTGGGTATCTATGGGCGAAGCAAAAGAAGCATGGGCTGAGCGTATTAACCTAATGATGCCTTACCAAGTGAACATGGAAATGCTGAAAGCAACGGGTAACCCATATGTGAAATTCATGCACTGTCTGCCAGCTTTCCACGGCGAAGATACAACCGTCGGCAAACAACTTGCTGCTGAATATCCGCAGCTTAAAGATGGCGTAGAAGTGACGGACGAAGTGGTCGAGTCTGAATACTCAATCGTGTTCGATGAAGCAGAAAACCGCATGCACACCATCAAAGCAGTAATGGTTGCGACACTAGGCAGCTAAGAAGTTAAGCACGCACTTGTTCGCAATAAATTGACAAGCTAAGTGCAATAACAGGGAAATGCGGGTGGCGTTCTTGGGATTTTGACCTTGGATAAAACCCGCATTTTTTTTCATGTACTAGAAAAGATTATTACCTGAAAAAGCCTGAGACTCTCAGTTCCAACAAAGGCTTAAATGGAAACTAGAAACGGACGTAATTTCGCATAAAAATCCATTAAATGAATACTTTACGGAAAGTATTGCATGGCATTTTTATCTGAGTATAATCCTCCGCAATTTGTCTAAAGAGAGCAAAAAATGAACCGCAATTCTGTCGCACATAATTGTCAAACTACACGCCAAAGAGTGGCGGTGGTGTCATTTTTATTTTGCTCTATTGATCGTTTCAAAGCCTCCTATTTTTAGGGGGCTTTTTTTTGTCCGCAATTTGACTGTATGCATAGAAAAAGGAAGACCCGTTATGGCGCATTCGTTATTTAACAAGCACATCATCTCCATTCCAGAGCTCTCTCGTGATGAACTGGAGCTTATCGTCGACACAGCAGCAAGACTCAAGGCCGAGCCAAACCCAGAGTTGCTGAAAAATAAAGTCGTTGCGAGCTGCTTCTTTGAGCCTTCAACTCGAACTCGCCTTTCATTTGAGACCGCCGTCCAGCGCCTTGGTGGCACGGTCATTGGCTTTGATAATGGCGGTAACACCTCACTGGCGAAGAAAGGCGAAACACTTGCCGATTCAGTGCAGGTTATTTCATCCTACGTCGATGCCTTTGTAATGCGTCACCCACAAGAAGGGGCAGCACGTTTAGCGTCTGAATTTTCTAACGGTGTGCCGGTAGTAAACGGCGGCGACGGTGCTAACCAGCACCCGACGCAAACCTTGCTGGACCTGTTCTCGATTTACGAAACACAAGGCACGCTCGATAACCTCAATGTGGCGTTCGTCGGCGACCTAAAATATGGCCGTACCGTGCACTCATTGACCCAAGCACTATCGAAATTCAATAACGTGCGTTTCTTCTTTATCGCGCCAGAAGTCTTAGAGATGCCAGATTACATCTGTGAAGAATTGGAAGAGATGGGCATCCAATACAGCACTCACAGCAGCATTGAAGAAGTCGTGCCTGAACTGGATGTTCTGTACATGACTCGCGTGCAGAAAGAGCGCTTTGATGCGTCGGAATACGCACACATGAAATCGGCTTACATCCTCACCGCCGATACATTGAAAGACGCTCGTCAAAACATGAAGGTACTTCACCCGCTGCCACGCGTCGACGAAATCACCACCGACGTTGATAAAACGCCACACGCTTACTACTTCGAACAAGCTGAAAACGGTGTATACGCTCGCGAAGCCCTATTGGCCCTAGTTCTTAACGACACTTTATAAGCAGGAGAAACAGTCATGGTTAAACAAACTCAGCTACAAGTAGAAGCGATCCGTAACGGCAGCGTGATTGACCACATCCCTGCTCACCTTGGTATCAAAATCCTTAAACTGTTTAAGCTACACAAGACAGAACAGCGCATCACTATGGGCTTAAACCTGCCATCATCGGCACTTGGCCATAAAGATCTAATCAAGATTGAGAACATCTTCCTGACCAAGGAACAAGCCAACCAATTGGCTCTTTATGCTCCGCAGGCAACGGTCAATCAGATTGAAGAGTATAAAGTGGTTAATAAGCTAACCCTTGTGCTGCCAGAGCAAATCCACAGTGTCTACTCTTGCCCGAATAGCAACTGTATTTCGCACGGTGAACCTGTCGAAAGCAGCTTTAAAGTGCAGCTAAAACAGGAAAACGTGCAGCTAAAATGTCACTACTGTGAAAAAGTATTCTCTCGCGAGATCATGAGTGAAATTCGCTAACCCTTAGCGCCATTATCACGGTCTCCAAAGCACCCTAATACCGATGGATATTTATGCCAAACTTGGAATAAATATCCATTTAACAAAAGAATAAAACTCCAAAATAAAAGCAATTAACTAGAATTTTATTTGGTGATCCCCTTCAAAAAGATAACTATCCTTTAGTGGTAGACTCAATGGGTAGACGATCATACATCACGCATACCTTCCCTCTCTATTTCGGGATTCATCGGTAAGCCCTATTTAACAATCGTACTCTACGGCTTTGGGAGTACGCTCGGCGCTATGGACAAGCGATAACCACATGTTGACCTTAAGGAGTTGTTCATGAACCCAATCACTGAGCACGGTTGCTTGTATTCAGCTGAAGATAAAACACTGACTGCAGCGTGCAAACGCTTACTACAACAACAAAGCTTCTCGACCCAAAATCAACTGCGAGAGAAACTCGTCGATATTGGCTATACCGGTATCAGCCAATCGACCGTATCTCGTATTTTGTCACAGCTTGGTGTTGTCAAAATTCAGAATGCTTGCGGTAAAAAGGTTTACTGCATCACGGTTGAAAGTGCACCGGTTCGTGTCGATGCATCCATCTCATCGCAAATCGAATTCATCACTCATAACCAAGCGATGGTCATCGTAAAAACTCATCCAGGTTGTGCTCAATTAGTCGCAAGATTAGTCGATATCGACCCACATACTGAGATTATCGGCACCGTTGGCGGTAATGATACCGTGCTTATTATTCCAAAAGATACGATGAATATTGATGCTTGCGAACAAGTAGTAAAAGCACGCTTGGGTGTAGCTTAAATGTCTCTTTTACAAAGGCAAGTCACTCAAGTTGAATTGCAGCTCCCCACTCGATTACCCAATAAAATCGCTATCCCGCCTTAGGGGATATTTGTTTGCCGATGAAACTAATAGCAAACTATTACGGTCTGATTGAGTTAAGATACCTTCAACTCCATTTTGATGACTAAATAGTATGCGACGACTTGCCACATTACTTTTTGTTTGTGTTTCCCTATTCACCCAGCCTGCGTGGGCGCTATTTGGGAACGACAACGCCGAGCCAAGCTTCGGAGGCAATAACAATGGTTTTGTCCCTGTAGACCAAGCTTTCCCTTTCAATTACTACCAGCAAGACGACAAAGTCCTTCTCGACTGGCAAGTAAAAGAGGGCTACTACCTCTATCAACATAGCCTCTCGTTCACCGGGCAAAATCTCGCTATCGGTAATGTTGAATTAGAAGATGGTAAGCCGCACCAAGATGAATTCTTCGGTGAGGTGAGCATTTATACTCAGCCGTTATTCGTGCAAGTTCCTCTGCAGAGTTACCAAGATGGCTCACAGCTGATCGTTAAGTATCAAGGCTGTGCGGACGCAGGGTTCTGCTACCCACCAGAGACTCGTATCATCGACATTGAACCTTTCACAGCAACAGGTTCTGCTAATTCGCAAGGTAGTGACTCACAAGCTTCATCTTCTGCTGGCAACGAAACCGATGTTTCTACGCAACCAACATCTCCGAAAGCAGACGTTGTAAGTAACACGACTCAACAGCCAAATGCCCCTGTTTCAAAAGAAGCAGGCTTAGCCGATAAGCTCGGTGACAGTTGGTGGACCCCTCTATTATTCTTAGCACTCGGTGTTGGTTTAGCCTTTACGCCGTGTGTGCTGCCTATGTATCCGATTCTAACGGGTATCGTTTTAGGTGGTGGCAAACTCAGCCAAGGTCGCGCGCTGATGCTGTCCTTTATTTACGTGCAAGGCATGGCGTTAACCTACACCTTATTAGGTTTAGTGGTTGCTTCAGCAGGCATGCAGTTCCAAGCCGCTATGCAGCACCCTTACGTGCTGATCGCGCTGAGTGTTCTGTTCGTGGCGTTGGCAATGTCGATGTTTGGCGTTTATAACCTGCAACTGCCAAGCAGCATTCAAACTTGGCTCAACAATCAAAGCAATAAGCAGCAAGGTGGCAATACCTTGGGCGTATTCGCAATGGGCGCTATCTCTGGCTTGGTGTGTTCACCTTGTACCACGGCGCCATTGTCAGGCGCGCTGCTGTATGTGGCTCAGAGTGGCGACCTATTTACCGGTGCGATTGCTCTGTATGCATTAGCCATGGGTATGGGTATTCCGCTGATTTTAGTTGCGGTATTTGGTAATAAGCTATTGCCTAAAGCGGGCAGCTGGATGGACAAGGTGAAGATCGTATTCGGCTTTATCTTGCTGGCAGCACCTATCTTCCTGCTAGAGCGCATCATTCCTGAATTGTGGGCAACCGTGCTTTGGTCTGGCCTTGGCTTCATCGCCTTTGGTTGGCTGTACCATAGCAAGAATGCACTGCCATTCGGCGGCTGGAAGCAGAGTGCGGTAGGCATCATCGCGATGCTTGGCTTGTTTGCTTCGGCACAGCCTGCATTGAACTATTGGTTTGCGGAGAAGAGCGTAACGGTAGAACAACAGCACATCCAATTTGCACGCATCAACACGGTTGAAGAGCTAGAAATCCAGCTCATCGAAGCGAAGAAACTCGGTAAGCCTGTGATGCTCGACTTCTACGCCGATTGGTGTGTGGCGTGTAAAGAGTTCGAGAAGTACACCTTCCATCAAGCTGATGTGGAAAACAAGCTTTCTGACTTTGTACTGCTACAAGCCGATGTAACGAGAAACATGCCTCAAGACATTGAACTGCTTAAACAATTACAGGTACTTGGCTTACCGACGATTGAGTTCTGGGATGGCGAGGGTAACCATGTTCCAAATGCTCGTGTAACCGGTTTTATGCCTGCCGATGTATTCTTAAAACACATGCAAAACCACCAGCTATAACGGCAATATTCACTAAAATATAAGCCGAATCGAAAGCCGCACCGCCCCTCCGTAACGAGATGGCAGTGCGGCTTTTTTGCTATTCAGAGTAACGCTTTCTTATTCCGGGGATAAAAGTCGATATGGTTCAGACTTTTAATGCATAGATATTGTCCACATACTCAATCAGGATGATAATAAATATTAACTAAATTGTTAAAAGTATGAACGTCATGGACTCGACCTATACCATCATCATTGCTGATGACCACCCTCTCTTTCGCAACGCCCTGTTTCAGTCAGTTCATATGGCGATCAGTGGTGCGAACCTGCTTGAGGCCGATTCTCTCGATGCCTTACTGACTCTGCTAAAGAAAGAAGGCGAGCCGGATCTATTACTGCTCGATCTGAAAATGCCGGGCGCCAATGGCATGTCAGGCTTAATTCAACTGCGCGCTGAATACCCAGATCTACCGATTGTGGTGGTTTCTGCCAGTGAAGATGCCAGCGTGGTCACTCAGGTGAAGAGCCACGGTGCGTTTGGCTTTATTCCTAAGTCGAGTGATATGCGTGAGTTGGTGAGTGCACTGAATCAAGTGCTGAATGGCGACCCGTTCTTCCCTGAAGGGCTTATCACCAATAATGCAGCGTGTAGCGACCTTGCAGAAAAGATTTCCACACTGACGCCTCAGCAATACAAGGTATTAGGGATGCTTTCTGACGGCTTGCTTAACAAGCAAATCGCGTATGAATTGAATGTTTCGGAAGCGACCATCAAAGCACATATGACGGCCATCTTCCGTAAACTGGATGTGAAAAATCGTACTCAAGCGGTTATCTTGCTACAAGAAGTCCACAATTAAGCTTCACTGATATCCTCTTCTAAAGTCGTCTTAGGTAAACATAAACCCAACCTGACGACTTTATGATCATCTATCTCTGCAACCACCCAAGTGATGTCATGCCACTCAAAGCTATCACCCAATACAGAGTGTGCGCCAAGCTCTTGAGCAACCAATTGTTTTAGCGTCATTTCTCGCTCTTCTTCCGAGCCAAGTTCAATACCATAACAATCACTCACTGCCGCAACTGATAGCTCAACATCCAAGAAGAAGTCACCAAAGAATCGTGCCGCCTCTTCTGCTAGAGGCGCCTCACTGAACAACGAACTTAAGCTGTCCAAATCTTTGTCTTGACCAAGCACACATAAGATATCGTTCGCCTCTAACACGGTGCTGCCTGATGGGTGAAGCAAGGCATCCTTTCTAAACAGTGCAGTAATTCGCGTCCCTTCTGGCATAGATAAGCGTTTAAGCGGCTCGCCGACACACCACTTCTCGTCTTTCAATTTGTAAACAAACATCTCCCACTCACTGGTCGGATAAATCTCCATACCGGTACGAGAAATCGGTGTTGGCGTCGGTGGTAGCGTCACTTGAGCGAGTCTTGCAACTTTCATCAAGCTACCGCCTTGAACAATCAGCGAAACCATAACCACGAAGAAGGCGATATTGAAATACAGCTGAGCATTGGGCAGGCCTGCCATCATCGGGAATACCGCTAAGATGATTGGTACTGCACCACGCAAACCTACCCAAGAAACAAACCAGCGTTCTTTGGTGGAAAAGCTTCTGAACGGCAGTAAACCCAACCAAACCGACAGCGGACGAGCAAACAAAATCATACCGAAGGCCAGTGCCAGCGCAGGCAGAGCAATGTCCATCAACGTTGATGGCGTCACCAATAAACCCAATACCAAGAACATCACGATCTGGCTTAGCCACGTCATGCCATCAAGAACATTAAGAATCGAGTGTCGAGAGCGCGTCGGACGATTACCAATGAACAAGCCCACTAGGTAAATCGATAAGATGCCGCTGCCGCCAAGCATGTTAGAGAACGCAAACAGCGCCACGCCCCCACTGAGTACCAGAATGGAATAAAGGCCATCAGCCAATTGTACTCGATTGATTAAGCTCCATAGAACCCAGCCGCCGCCAATACCAACAAGAGTACCGATACCAAACTGCATCGCAAAACTTTGCAATAGGAAGTTCATTCCCATCTCAGCGTCAGGGTTACCTAACAGCGCAATTAAGGTCACCGTCAGGAAGACCGCCATTGGGTCGTTAGTGCCCGATTCGATCTCTAGGGTTGAGCCAACACGCTCATTGAGACTCTGTCCTTTCAGCAAAGAGAATACCGCTGCCGCATCGGTTGAACCAACAATCGCCCCGACCAAGATGCCCTGCATTAATGACAAGTCAAACAGCCAAGCCGCCATTAATCCGGTTAAGGTTGCTGTACATGCGACACCTATCGTCGCCAGCGAGAGCGAAGGCCAGAAAGCGACCTTGAAGCTCGCCACCTTGGTTCGCATACCGCCATCCAACAGAATCACGGCAAGCGCAAGGTTACTCACCAAGTAGGTCAGTGAGTAATCATCGAAATGAATATTACCGGGTCCATCTTCACCCGCTAACATACCAACGAACAAAAAGATCAAAAGAATAGGAACGCCCAATCGAGAGGACACTTGTGAGAAAAGCACGCTGATGGCGATGAGTACGGCACCAGTCAAGAATAAGTGGTTAATGGTTATTGCGTCCAATTCGTTCCCCCAAAGAATAAAATCCGAGCTTTAAGCCTGTTGATCTTTTGCCACTAGCTTGTTGATCTTCTGCCGTTTAGCAAGGCACGGTCGGTGAAAGTGCCGTTGTTACTATAACAAACTTATGTTTCGCTTCGTGTCATAAGCAGGGCTAAATACCGTTTCTCGGTCATTTAGTTGTTAAATTTTATGACTCGCAGTCTAATTCATCCCTTTTTGTTAGACCTTTGGCTAATTTAACAACATTGTAACATCACATTTTTCTATGGTTATGTCTCCTAGCTCCCATATTTCAGTACATTAGCGCTAATACCATCCCGACTAAAGTTGCACAGATCCCTTGACTTATCCTTGCTACATTCTAAATCGTAACATTACGTTAACACGCTATTTTACAAAACGGTTTCACAAAAACAGTTTCTACGAAAACGGAATAAAGGAGAAGGCAATGGCGTTCGAATCTACGGAACATGCTCAAGCCTACTGGAAGGAAAACTTGGGAATTATGGGAACACTGCTCGCGGTCTGGTTTGCGGTGTCTTACGGCGCTGGCATCTTATTTGTGGATGCCCTCAATACCGTTCAGTTTGGCGGGTTCAAGCTAGGATTTTGGTTCGCTCAGCAAGGTTCGATATACACCTTCGTGGCGCTGATATTTATTTACGTTGTCCGCATGAATGCGCTCGACAAAAAATACAACGTACAGGAAGACTAGAGGCTAGAACATGGATATTCAAACTTGGACGTTTATTCTCGTCGGTATTACTTTCGCGGTATATATCGGCATCGCAATCTGGGCTCGTGCAGGGTCTACTAGTGAGTTCTACGTTGCTGGCGGTGGTGTACACCCAGTAGCAAACGGCATGGCGACCGCCGCTGACTGGATGTCGGCAGCATCATTCATCTCAATGGCAGGTATCATCTCATTCGTTGGTTACGACGGTGCGGTTTACCTAATGGGTTGGACAGGTGGTTATGTACTACTTGCGCTATGTTTAGCACCTTACCTACGTAAGTTCGGTCAGTTTACGGTTCCTGATTTCATCGGTGAGCGTTACTACTCGAAAACGGCACGTATGGTAGCGGTATTCTGTGCAATCTTCGTATCGTTTACGTACGTTGCAGGCCAGATGCGTGGTGTGGGCGTTGTATTCTCTCGTTTCCTAGAAGTTGATATTAACCTAGGCATCATCATTGGTATGGGTATTGTGTTCTTCTACGCAGTACTAGGTGGCATGAAAGGCATCACTTATACGCAGGTAGCTCAATTCTGTGTCCTCATTTTCGCCTTCCTTGTTCCAGCAATCTTTACCTCAATCATGATGACAGGTAACCCACTTCCACAAGTTGGTATGGGCTCTACGCTATCAGGCACAGATGTTTACCTTCTTGATAAACTGGATGGACTGACCGAAGAACTCGGATTTACCGCCTATACCGAAGGTAACAAGAGCATGGTAGATGTATTCTTCATCTGTGCGGCTCTAATGGTCGGTACTGCGGGTCTTCCACACGTAATCATTCGTTTCTTCACGGTACCAAAAGTACGTGATGCTCGTATCTCAGCGGGTTGGGCACTACTGTTCATCTCATTGCTATACACAACAGCACCAGGCGTTGCAGCATTCGCTCGTGTAAACATGATCGAAACAATCAACGGCCCTGACATGCAAGGTGTCGCTGCAGCGGACGCACCAAGCTGGTACAAAAACTGGGAAAGCACTGGCCTAGTAGGTTGGGAAGATAAGAACGGCGATGGCAAAATGTTCTACTCGGGCGATGAGCGCAACGAGATGAAGATTAACCGTGACATCATCGTACTGGCTTCTCCAGAGCTAGCGAAACTACCAAACTGGGTTGTAGCACTGCTTGCAGCCGGTGGCCTAGCAGCCGCACTATCAACAGCCGCGGGTCTACTATTGGTCATCTCAACGTCGATTTCACATGACTTGTTGAAGAAAGGCTTCAGACCAAACATGACCGACAAGCAGGAGCTGTTAGCCGCTCGTCTGGCAGCCATGGTCGCGATTGTCGGTGCCGGTTACTTAGGTATTAACCCACCAGGCTTTGTAGCACAGGTAGTAGCGTTTGCCTTCGGCTTAGCCGCAGCATCCTTCTTCCCAGCGATTATCCTAGGTATCTTCTACAAGAAGATGAACAAGGAAGGCGCAATTGCAGGTATGTTGTCAGGTATTGCCTTCACAGCAAGCTACATCATCTACTTCAAGTTCATTAACCCAGCAGCAAGCACACCTGAAAACTGGTGGTTTGGTATCAGCCCAGAAGGCATCGGTACGCTAGGTATGTGTCTAAACTTCGTAGTATCGATTGCTGTAAACAAAGTAACTGCTGAAGTACCACAAGATGTACAAGATATGGTTGAGAACATCCGTTACCCGAAAGGTGCAGGTGAAGCTCACGACCACTAAGCACGACCACTAAACAAAGATGTTTAGCAAAAAATGAATCAGTACTTACATTGTAGGGATTAGGTACTGACTCCAGAAAGCCGATACTTCGTGTATCGGCTTTTTCTTTTTCTGCTCACTTTATAAAAAGATAAACAAAGGGTTGTTTTTAAAACTTTATTTGATAATAATTATCATTAAGATCCAATAAAGAGATGCAGATGATGATGAAAGAGCAGCAGGTTCTCTATTCGAGATTTTACAAAGCACAGGATCGCTTTGCTTCATTAGAACAAGTTCAAGGCCATGAGCCGTTTGTAATTCGAGAGTATATCGAGTGTGCACTGACGCTTTCGGCTTACTATGAAAAGCATGCCGCTCAAGAAAACATCTTGTTGTGCGAGCTGTATCTACGCCAAGTTTTCTTTCATTTGATTGAAGCGATTGAGTCTCCTCAGCGCAGTTTCGCCTTTCGTCATATCTGCCTAGACTCTATTCACTCACCACTATTTTATTTGAAGCGCCACTACTGCCAGCAACCTCAAGGCCAAGCGCGTTTTTTGAATCTCAGCCAAACACTACAACAAGTCCAAGCCCCACTTGGCTAACAAGGATAGAACATGACCCTACAATTTCGGATTGAAAAAGACAGCATGGGCGAAGTGAAAGTCCCTGCCGATGCGCTATACCAAGCACAAACTCAGCGTGCAGCGGATAACTTCGCGTTTAGCTCTCACAAGATGCCGACCAGTTTTATTCAAGCACTGGCGTTAATTAAACAGGCAGCGGCAGATACCAATGCTCAGTTAGGTCTACTGGAAGGTGATATTGCCAACGCGATAGCCGAAGCCAGCCAAGAGATCATTGAGGGTAAACACCTCGATCAATTCCCTATCGATGTCTACCAAACCGGTTCAGGTACCAGTTCCAACATGAATGCCAATGAAGTGATTGCTACGCTTGCCTCAAGAAGCTTGCAAGGCGACGTGAACCCCAATGATCACGTCAACATGGGCCAAAGCAGTAACGATGTGGTGCCAACCGCAATTCAAGTGAGCGTTGCTTTGATGGCTGAAAATAAGCTATTACCTGCATTAACTCACCTTTCTGAAGCACTCACTATCAAGCAACAGGAACTTGCAGAGGTCGTGAAGACCGGCCGCACTCATCTAATGGATGCGATGCCAATGACCTTTGCTCAAGAGCTAGGTGGTTGGAAATTTCAGATAGAACACGCTAAGCAAGCAATAGAGAACACCCTGCCCGCTATCAAGGCTTTAGCACAAGGTGGTACTGCGGTTGGAACAGGGATCAATGCTGACCCACGCTTTGCCGATAAGTTTGCGAGTAACCTGTCTCAATCGACAAAGATCAGTTTTAGCTCGAGTGAAAACTTCTTTTTTAGCCTCAGCAGTCAAGACGCGATCGTTGCGCTGTCAGGTCAGCTCAAAACGGCAGTAGTTGCGATCATGAAGATCTCAAACGATCTTCGCTGGATGAACTCTGGGCCGTTGGCTGGCTTAGGGGAAATTGAATTACAGGCTCTACAACCAGGCTCATCGATCATGCCTGGCAAGGTCAACCCTGTGATTCCAGAAGCTGCAGCTATGGCGGCGGCGCAAGTCATTGGCAACGACACCACCATTACCGTAGCCGGACAATCAGGTAACTTCCAACTTAATGTGATGCTGCCAGTGATTGCTCATAACGTGTTGGAAAGTATTGAGTTATTGGCAAACAGCTCAGTCGCTTTAGCGGACAAAGCCATCGCGACCTTCACGGTACGCCAAGACAATCTCGATTTGGCACTGTCAAAGAACCCAATCCTAGTGACCGCACTTAACCCTGTGATTGGCTACTTGAAGGCGGCTGATATTGCCAAGAAAGCTTACAAAGAAGGCTTACCAATTCTGGATGTCGCAGAAAGAGAAACCGATCTTAGCCGAGAAGAGCTCAGTAAACTGCTTGATCCAACCACACTGACACAAGGTGGCATTGCTGGTTAGTTATTGAATTAACAAGCGAATCGGCGTTCGCAAAAAAAACAGAGACAAAAAAGGCCTCATCTGAGGCCTTTTCACTATCCGCTCACGAACGTACTAATCCGAGCCTGTTAACCCAAACTAGCTCACTCGATTCAAGACCGCTCTTAACTTAAGTGGCTTCACTGGCTTGGCAATAAAGCGAAAGCTGTTGGCCTTTATCGCTGCCAACATGTCATCGGTTCTATCGGCACTAATGATGACCCCTTCAAAAGAGTCTCCGAGGCGCAAGCGACACTGCTGCAGGACTTCGAGACCCGTTCTGCCATTATCTAAACGGTAATCAGAGAAAATCACATCAGGTAGCCAACCCTCATCTAGGCACTGCAAGCTTTCGACCAAATCAACCGCCGTCTTAACCTCACAGCCCCAACGTCCGATCAGGTTTTCCATACCGACTAAGATTTCTCGTTCATTATCGACACACAATATCTTGAGATGTTCGATGTCGCTGGTCGCCATTGGCGTCGAAGCTTGCACAACTGGAGCCACTTTTTCCGCTCTAGCTAAGGTGATGGAAAAGACACTGCCTTGCCCCGGCCATGAGCGCATCGAAATTTGATGGCCAAGCACATGAGCAATACCTTTCGAGATTGCTAACCCTAACCCCAATCCTTGATCGGCTCGTACTTGGCTGCCACGAGTAAACTCTTCAAAGATTTCTTGTTGCTTGTCTTCATCGATACCGGTTCCATTATCCCACACATCAATTCGAACCTGTCCATTGACTCTTCTCGCACCCAGTACCACTTTCCCTTCCGGGTTGTAGCGGAACGCATTGGTCAAAAAGTTCTGAATCACACGCCTCAACAGCTTAGGGTCTGAATGAATGAACAATGACGACGGAATCATCTTAAACTCAATTTTCTGTTGTCTCGCTAGAGCGCTAAATTCCGCGTTCAAATTGGTTAATACGTCATGCACGGCAATCGCGTGAATGTTGGTTTCTAACTTTCCGGACTCCAATCGAGAGATATCCAGCAAGTCACCAATCAAATCTTCTGCGGCGCCAAGTGCACTCTCGATGTGAGATGACAATTGCTTCACCTCTTGCTCTTTTGCCACCTCAGACAGTGACGAAGCAAATAGACGTGCGGCATTGAGCGGCTGCATCAAATCGTGGCTTACCGCGGCTAGAAAACGACTCTTAGATTGTGATTCTTGATCCGAAATCTGCGTGGCTTTTACCAAGCGATGGTTAAGCTTTTCGAGCTCTTGAGTTCGCTCATGCACTCTCGATTCCAAGCTTTCATTGGCATCTTTTAGCGCTTGCTCTGCTTGTCGGAATACCGTGATGTCGGTAAAGCTCATCACAAAACCACCACTTGGCATTGGGTTACCTTGCACCTCAATCACTCGACCATCAGGACGAATACGAGAAGAGGTGTGTCGTGTTCCTTGCTCAAGGTGATAAACACGGCGGCGAACGTGATCTTCCGGGTCACCCGGGCCACACAAACCTTGTTCAGCATTATGACGAATCACATCTGAAATGGGTCGACCAACCTGAATCAAGCCAGCAGGGAACTCAAACAGTTCTAAGTAACGTTGATTCCACGCCACCAGCCTCATTTGTTTGTCGATTACTGCAATACCTTGGCCAATATGTTCAATCGCGCCTTGCAGTAAACCACGGCTGAAGTCGTACAGTTCCGAAGCTTCATCCACGATGGTCGCGACTTCTTCAAGCTGCATGTTTCTTCCCTGTAAAGCGGAAGTAAGTACTAACTTAGCAGACGAAGCACCGAATACTCCGGCGAGCACGCGCTCTGCGTGTCGAATCAGACTTGCAGGCGCTTGTTGATTAGGAAGCAGCGGCTGACCGTGTTGTTGCCAATAGCTGTGTAAGGCACTTTTCGCACGTTTGCGACCCACAAAACGCGACGCCAGCATCTCTAATTCAGCGACCGTCACTCGGTTCTGGTAAAGGCTGATATTCTCGTTTTCAGGCAGCGGCGTGCCAACAAATGCTGCTGATTGTAAGCGCTCACTTAGGCTTGGGCGAGTCGTCATCGAAACCACGGCATAGCACAAGGTATTAAGTACAATACTCAGCACAATGCCCCAGTTTGAACTGCTGATATTCCAGCTACTGAGCAGTTCTGGCGGCGTGATAATCCACAGTAAAAGGTTACTGTCACTGTCGCCAGCCAACATGCTGGTTTGGCTCATCAAGGTAATCAGCCAAATCAACGAGCCCACCATTAAGCCGACATACACGCCCTTGCGGTTACCCGGGCGCCAGTACAAACCACCAATAAGTGCTGGCGCGAATTGAGCAATCGCAGCAAAGGAAAGAAAGCCAATCGCTGACAGTGAATGGATGGTATCGAGCGCCTGATAAAACAGCCAAGCACCCAGTAACAGCAGTAAAATTAGCCCGCGGCGAATCACCAATAGCAGGCCAGAAAAATGTCGATGGGTTCTTTGGGTTAGACGCATACGGCGCAATAACAATGGCATCACTAAATCGTTCGACACCATGATCGCCAAGGCGATGGTCGACACTATCACCATGCCACTTGCCGCAGACGTACCACCAAGAAAAGCCAACAAGGCAATGTGATTCGCACCTTCTGCCATTGGCACACTGATCACATAGGTATCTGCTGGCATGCCAGTAAGTAGCCCTTGTCCTGCCCAAGCAATTGGCAGCACGAACAGTCCCATCAAAATCAGGTAAAGCGGAAACAACCAACGAGCGGTATGCAGATCTTGAGGACGTTCGTTTTCAACCACCATGGTATGAAACTGACGCGGCAAACAGACAATCGCCAACATGGTTAAAACGGTATGAATGATTAATGTCGGAATATTCGGTGATTCGTAAGTGGAAGCCGCCACATCAAGCAGGTCAATTTTGTCGCTGCTCATCGCCAGATACATGATGAACAAGCCAACAATCAAGAATGCCGCGAGCTTAACAATGGATTCAAACGCCACCGCCATCATCATGCCACGGTGATGTTCTGTGTTATCGATATGCCTAGTACCAAACAACATGGTAAAAATGGCCAAAGCACCGACCACAAACCAAGAGACGTGATAGTCCTGATAGCCGAAGTCAGCCGCTAGGTTGGGCGCAACAATATCCAACCCCATGGTAATACCACGCAGTTGCAGAGCGATATAAGGAAGGATACCGACCACGGCGATAACCGTCACCGCCACCGCTAAGCCCTGAGATTTTCCGTAACGAGCCGCGATAAAGTCGGCAATGGAGGTGATGTGCTCCCGCTTCGCAATCAGGATCAGCCGCGCCAAGATCCGCCAGCCTAGTGTAAAGACCAGAATCGGGGCGAGATAAATGGGTAAAAAGGACCAAGGGTTATTGCTCGCCTGCCCGACCGTTCCATAGAAGGTCCAAGAGGTACAATACACGGCAATCGAAAGGCTATAGATCCACGGACGCCAACGCGATAGCCAACGAACCTGCCTGTCTCCATACCAAGCGATCAGAAATAACACGCCCAAGTAGGCTAAAGAGACTGGAATTACTATCCATCCTTGCATTGAAAACCCTTTTTTCATCCATAAAAAAACCTCTCCATAAGGGAGAGGTTTCATTTAACTAAGGATGGGTGATTAACTCAATCGCATCGCTTAAATTCTGTGCTTTAGACTCTAATTATCAGCATTTGCTGTGAGATTCTGACTGTTCCGAATCTGATTGATTAATCTCAACCACTGAACTTCTTTCATCCAACTTAATGAACAGAGCAAGTGCACCCATTGCAGCCATACCCCAGAAGATATTTGCGCCCCAAAGCTCATAACCCCAACCACTTAAGGTAGTCATTAATGCAATAAAGGCACCTAATGGAATCGCGTTATACAGGGCTTGTAGCGCAACCATCTTGTTTTGTTCTTCAGATTGGATGTATTGAATCGCGGCGATGTGTGCCATGGCAAAGGTCACACCGTGCAGTAGCTGTACCATAACCAGAGCGAAAATCGCCGTGGTTGATGCGGTAATACCCCAACGCGCCATCACCCCAATAGCCGCGACGACAAACAAAGTACGCAGTGACCAGCCTGAGAATAATCGCTTACTCAGAGCAAATACTGCCACCTCAGCAACAACACCTAGGCTCCACAAGTAACCGATGATCGCTTCTGAGTGACCCGCTTCTTTCCAATAAATCGCACTAAAACTGTAGTAAGCCGCATGACTGCCTTGCAGCAACGCCATCAAAGCTAAAAATTTTACCACTGACGACTCACGCAGCAGTTCACCTAGTTTTGGTCGCGCCGCTTGTTGCTCAGATTGCGTTACTGGCATCACGTTAGGATTTCTCATCGCCAGAATCAATGACAACAACACGCCCGCAAGTGCAGTATACAAAATCATGTCGGTGCCAAATTGTGCCACCAAATAGCCAACCACCGTTGAACCTGCGATAAAGGCAATTGAACCCCAAAGGCGAGTTCGGCCGTAGTCGAGCATTTTCAAACGACTGTAATGGTTAGCCATCGCATCAGAAAGAGGAATAATCGGCCCACAACAGAGGTTAAACAGTACCGTTGCCAACAACATCAGTACAAAACTGCCACCAGTGAAGAAGTGGAAGCCGACAAACAGCAGCGCAGCGAAACTCAAACAGCGTAGCGCTGGCATCAAGTGTTCCACTTTATGGATACGCGGCGTAATCACTAAGTTGGCCACACAACGAGTCGCAAAGCCGATACCAATCAATACGCCAATATCACCAGCAGACACGCCTTGGTCTTCAAACCACAACGCCCAAAATGGCAAATACACGCCATACGCAAAAAAGAAACCAAGAAAATACTGAGAGATCCAGCCATAGGGTGAAGGGCTAAACATAAATGACCTATAAAGTGTGCGGAAAAAGGCAGCACCAATTATGCCTATCTCGCATACGATGAAAAAGGGAATTATTACTGGGATAGTATTCCCATATTCAATGGGTCTGAATATCGCATTTCAATAAGAGATTTCACGCTCATTAATACCCATACTCGCATTTAGACTAAAGTCGTCTGGAGCTTCGCTGGTATTTTGTCAGACTGATTAAAGACTCCCATTTCTTCTTGTGATGCTTATGCCTGACAAATTTAATATGCAGCACCCACCTTTCGATAGCCTGTCCGACGCCGAACAGTTGAAGCTTCGCTCTTCATTAGACGTGGTGTATTACCGCTCTCAAGAAGTGATACTGGAAGCTGAAAGGCCGAGTCGACACCTGCACATTTTGATCAAAGGGGCAGTTGAAGAGCGCGCGAGCAATGATGGTGAGATTTACGCACACTATGCCAATGACGATATTTTTGATGTTCGAAGCCAGTTTGAACCTCACACCAAACACCAATATATCGCACTCGAAGATACATTAAGTTATCTGCTGCCCACCGATATTTTTCTTGAGCTTTACCACGCCAATGGCCAATTCGCGGCCTACTTTGATAGCAACCTCTCGACAAGAAAAGCTTTGATAGAAGCCGCCCAGCAGCAACAGAATCTTGCCGAGTTTATATTGACCAAAGTGGATGACTCTATCTATCACCCACCACTGATACTTGAACCAAACCAACCGATCAACCAAGTCACTCAAACCCTTAAAGAACAAGGGTTAGACTCGGCCCTAATTCATTTGGAACATAATGATCCAAAAGCTTTTGGATCATCATATTCCTTGCCGTATGGAATTGTCACTCGAACCAATTTATTGCATGCTGTGATGCTCGATAACTTCCCACTGGATGCGCCTGTCGGTGAGATCGCAACGTTTCCGGTGATGCACGTGAACCAAGGCGATTTCTTATTTAACGCCATGATTACCATGACCAGAAATCGAGTAAAAAGGTTGATGGTTTGTGATGGTAAAAATGCGGTTGGCATGGTGGATATGACACAGATCCTCAGTGCATTCTCCACACATTCCCACGTTCTTACTTTGCGTATTGCGCGCGCCACCAGCGTTGAAGAGTTGGCAATGGCATCCAACAAACAACGTCAACTGGTCGAGAGCTTGCTCAGTAATGGGATTCGCACACGCTTTATCATGGAGCTGATTTCTGCGGTCAACGAACAGATCATAGAGAAGGCTTTTGAGTTGGTGATCCCACCGGCACTGCATAATCATTGCTGCCTAATCGTATTGGGTTCCGAAGGCCGTGGGGAACAAATTCTCAAAACCGATCAAGACAACGCGCTAATAATTCAAGATGGTTTGGAGTGGCATCAATGCCAAAGCGCCATGAACGACCTCACTCATACCCTTCAACAATTGGGTTATCCACTGTGTCCGGGCAACGTGATGGTCAACAATCCGAAATGGGTGCATTCAGAACAAGAGTGGAAACAAACCCTCACCCATTGGGTAAAAAAAGCCACGCCAGACACCGTGATGGATATTGCGATCATGGCAGATGCACACGCTGTGGCGGGGAATAGAGAGCTATTAAAACCTGTAAAGCAGCACCTCAGTGATTTGATGCTCGGACAAGAATTGATTCTGACGGAGTTCTGCCGCCCGGCGCTGAACTTCTCGGTTCCCCTCACCCTATTTGGCAATGTGAAGCAATCCAAGTCAGGGCTCGATATCAAACAAGGCGGTATTTTCCCTATCGTGCATGGTGTGAGAGCACTTTGTCTTGAGCATGGTGTTACCGTAAACAACACCTTCGAACGCATTGAGCAGTTGGTCAGCAAGAAAGTATTAGAGCAAAGTACCGCCGATAATCTCAGTGAAGCGCTCAAGCAATTCTTTAAGTGGCGCTTAGCCCAAAGGCTTTCTCAGCAGCACAGCAGCAACAAGATTAACGTCAAACTGATGGAGCGAGCAGATAGGGATCTGCTTCGTCATAGCCTGCACGTAGTAAAGAAATTCAAGCAATGGCTCGGCTACCACTATCAGATACGGGATTAGGCGATTGAGCGATGAATAGGTTGGTTCGCTATTACTGGCATCACAAGCTCAAAGGCTCTCTCTATCAGCCTCTGTTTACTGCGCCTATTGATCATGAATATGTATCGCTCGATTGTGAAACCACCAGCCTAGACCCCAATCAGGCAGAATTAGTTACTATTGCCGCGACCAAGATCATCGGTAACCGGATCATTACCAGCCAACCTTTTGAAGTCCGATTGCGCGCCCCACAATCGCTCGATTGCAATTCAATAAAAATCCACCGCATTCGTCATCAAGATCTAAAGCACGGCATCGAAGAAAAACAGGCTTTAATCGAGCTACTGAACTTCATTGGAAATCGTCCTTTAGTCGGCTATCACATCCGCTATGACAAAAAAATTCTCGACCGCGCCTGTTTAAAACAGCTTGGATTTCCACTGCCTAACCGATTAGTCGAAGTGAGCCAACTCTACCAAGACAAACTCGAAAGACAGCTGCCCAATGCCTATTTTGATCTCAGTATGGACGCCATCTGTCGCCAGCTCGATTTACCCATCCCGGTCAATAAACATGATGCATTACAAGACGCTATCTCCGCTGCGCTGATCTTTGTGCGTCTGAAACATGGTGACCTACCCCGTTTCAACTCTTCTTATTCTTAATTCAACCACTGGCGCTTCACATAGAGAGCAACATCTCAAAAATGAACTTAACTCGCTATTTTGTAAGTGAAAAGCAGCGTCTCATCCTAAAGTCTAATTGTGGAAATCGCCGTCCTAGCCGAGAGTGATAACACACAGACGGTTCTGTAATAGACCTAGAAACTGAACACAAAGGAAGTTGCCAGTTCATTAGGAATGTAGGCACAAGGAGAGATGCAATGAGTGAAGCCCACGTTTATCCGGTAAAAGAAAATATTAAATCAACCACACACGCGGATAATGACACTTACCTAGCCATGTACCAGCAATCTGTTTCTGACCCTGAAGGCTTTTGGGGTGAACACGGAAAAATCGTTGATTGGATCAAACCTTTCACACAGGTCAAAAACACCTCTTTCGATCCTGGCCACATTGATATTCGCTGGTTTGAAGATGGCACGCTTAACGTTTCGGCTAACTGTATCGACCGCCACCTTGCTGAGCGCGGTGATGAAGTCGCTATCATCTGGGAAGGCGATGACCCGGCTGATGACAAAACTCTAACTTTTAATGAACTACACAAAGAAGTGTGTCTGTTTTCGAATGCTCTAAAAGAGCAAGGCGTGCGCAAAGGTGATGTGGTTTGTTTATACATGCCAATGGTGCCAGAAGCGGCCGTAGCCATGCTGGCGTGTACCCGTATAGGTGCGGTTCACACAGTCGTATTTGGTGGTTTCTCACCAGAAGCACTGTCTGGTCGTATTATCGATTCAAATTCTAAAGTCGTTATCACTGCCGATGAAGGCGTACGTGGCGGCCGTGCGGTTCCACTGAAAAAGAATGTCGATGAAGCACTGACGAACCCTGAAGTGAAAAACATCGAGAAGGTTGTGGTATTCAAACGCACTGGCGGTGATGTGGCATGGCACGAACACCGCGATGTGTGGTGGCACGATGCTATTGCTAATGTATCTGCAGATTGCCCACCAGAAGAGATGAACGCCGAAGATCCACTATTCATCCTTTATACGTCAGGCTCAACAGGTAAACCTAAAGGCGTTATGCACACTACAGGTGGCTACCTTGTTTATGCGGCGATGACCTTCAAATACGTGTTCGATTACCAAGAAGGCGAAACTTTCTGGTGTACAGCGGATGTGGGTTGGATTACTGGCCACACATACCTTGTTTACGGGCCGCTTGCTAATGGCGCAAAAACGATTCTGTTTGAAGGCGTACCAAATTACCCGAACACCAGCCGCATGAGTGAAGTGGTCGATAAGCACCAAGTTAATATTCTTTATACTGCGCCAACGGCTATTCGTGCATTGATGGCGAAAGGCAATGAAGCCGTTGAAGGAACTTCTCGTGACAGCCTAAGAATCATGGGCTCAGTGGGTGAACCTATCAACCCTGAAGCATGGGAGTGGTATTACAAAACAATCGGCAATGAGCAGTCTCCAATTGTTGATACATGGTGGCAAACGGAAACGGGCGGTATCTTAATTGCACCGCTACCGGGCGCAACAGACCTGAAACCGGGCTCTGCAACTCGTCCATTCTTCGGTGTGCAACCGGCGCTGGTTGATAACATGGGTAACATCATTGAGGGTGCAACAGATGGCAACCTAGTGATTCTTGATTCTTGGCCAGGCCAAATGCGTACCGTTCATGGCGATCATGACCGCTTCGAACAGACTTACTTCTCGACCTTTAAAGGCATGTACTTTACCAGTGATGGCGCTCGTCGTGATGAAGACGGTTACTACTGGATTACGGGTCGTGTCGATGACGTGCTTAACGTATCAGGTCACCGTATGGGTACCGCTGAGATTGAATCGGCTCTAGTCGCGTTCGATAAGATTGCAGAAGCCGCGATTGTGGGTATCCCTCATGATATTAAAGGCCAAGCGATTTACGCTTACATCACGCTAAATGATGGTGAGTTCCCAACTGCAGAGCTTCATAAAGAAGTGAAAGACTGGGTACGTAAAGAGATTGGCCCAATTGCAACGCCAGATGTACTGCACTGGACTGACTCTCTACCAAAAACTCGTTCAGGTAAAATCATGCGTCGTATCCTGCGTAAAATCGCGACTGGCGATACAGGTAACCTAGGTGATACCTCGACACTAGCCGACCCAAGCGTGGTTGATAAGCTGATTGCCGAGAAAGCAGAACTGGCATAAGCAACTAGTCACAGCAGCTAGTCACTGTTTAAAACAGCAATTTCTAAACCGTCACCTATGTGGCGGTTTTTTTATGGCTGATCTTGATCTCAAATATCCCGACCCAAATTAAGGCTAAGACGCTTTTTTGTTAAGTTGGTAACAATTCCAAGCTGTATCAATAGGAGATTAGACCAGTAAATTGCTGCGATTTGCGCTGAATTAGCTATAATCTGGTTCTAATTTTTAAATTTGGGTTTTTCTCACTAGAAATTAACCGCAAATTTTCAATAAAATGGCAACATTCACGTTCGTAAACACGATAAAGGAAGATAGCCCCACGATGTCTACAAAGTTTCGCATTCTAGTTTTAAATGGCCCAAACCTTAACCTGTTAGGCCTTAGAGAGCCTGCACACTACGGTTCTCAAACACTTGACCAGATTATTAGCTCACTGACCGAGCAAGCGAAAGCACACGATGTTGAGCTATCTCACTTACAGTCAAATCGTGAGTATGAACTGATTGAAGCGATCCATAGTGCGTATCAAAATGTTGATTTTATTATTATCAACCCAGCAGCCTTTACACATACCAGTGTGGCACTGCGTGATGCACTACTTGGCGTTGCCATCCCGTTTATTGAGGTTCATCTATCGAATGTTCACGCACGTGAACCATTCCGTCACCACTCTTACCTATCTGATAAAGCAGAAGGTGTGATTTGTGGCTTAGGTGCCCAAGGTTATCAATTTGCTTTGACCGCTGCGCTCAGCAAGCTCAACTCAAAGTAAACATAAACAACGAACTATTACTAACCTACTCAGTCATAGAGTAAGTTCAATTAACAGATAAAGAGAAAGAAACAATGGATATTCGCAAAATCAAAAAGCTAATCGAATTGGTTGAAGAGTCTGGTATTTCTGAGCTAGAAATCTCTGAAGGTGAAGAGTCAGTACGAATCAGTCGTAACAGCACTGCACCTGTAGCACCTGTTCAATATGCAGCTGCTCCAGCACCTGTAGCGGCAGCAGCTCCTGCGGCGGCACCTGTTGCAGCAGAAGCAGCGGCTCCTGCAGTTCCAGCTGGTCACCAAGTTCTTTCTCCAATGGTTGGTACTTTCTACGGCGCTCCAAGCCCAGACGCAAAACCATTCGTTAAAGTTGGTCAATCTGTAACTGCTGGCGAAACGCTATGTATCGTTGAAGCAATGAAGATGATGAACCAAATCGAAGCTGATAAATCTGGTGTTGTAACAGCTATCCTAGTTGAAGACGGTCAACCAGTAGAATTCGACCAAGCTCTAGTAATTATCGAATAATAGAGAGCACTCATTATGTTAGATAAATTAGTAATCGCGAACCGTGGTGAGATTGCACTACGTATTCTGCGTGCATGTAAAGAGCTTGGCATTAAAACGGTAGCGGTTCACTCAACTGCTGACCGTGACCTTAAGCACGTACTGCTTGCAGACGAAACCATTTGTATCGGTCCAGCTCGTGGTATCGATAGCTACCTAAATATCCCTCGTATCATCAGCGCAGCTGAAGTGACAGGTGCAGTGGCTGTTCACCCTGGCTACGGTTTCCTATCTGAAAATGCAGACTTTGCAGAACAGGTAGAGCGCAGTGGCTTTATCTTTGTTGGCCCTAAAGCTGAAACCATTCGCATGATGGGTGACAAAGTGTCAGCTATCACGTCAATGAAGAAAGCTGGCGTACCTTGTGTACCAGGTTCTGACGGTCCTCTTGATGACGACGAAGCGAAAAACAAAGCGCACGCTAAGCGCATTGGCTTCCCAGTTATCATCAAGGCATCTGGCGGCGGCGGCGGTCGTGGTATGCGTGTTGTTCGTTCTGAAGCAGAACTAACAGAAGCTATCGCGATGACTCGCGCTGAAGCAAAAGCATGTTTCAACAACGACATGGTTTACATGGAGAAATTCCTAGAAAACCCACGTCACATTGAAGTACAAGTGCTTGCAGATGGCCAAGGTAATGCTATCCACCTAGGTGAGCGTGACTGTTCAATGCAGCGTCGTCACCAGAAAGTTGTGGAAGAAGCGCCAGCTCCAGGTATCACTGAAGAGATGCGTAAGTACATCGGCGAACGCTGTACTCGTGCATGTATTGAGATCGGTTACCGCGGTGCAGGTACATTTGAATTCCTATACGAGAACGGTGAGTTCTACTTCATCGAGATGAACACTCGTATCCAGGTTGAACACACGATTACTGAAATGGTAACGGGTATCGACCTAGTGAAAGAACAGCTACGTATTGCAGCTGGTCAGCCTCTATCATTCACTCAGGATGACATTAAGCTGCGCGGCCACTCAATCGAATGTCGTATCAATGCTGAAGATCCAGTTCGTTTCCTACCTTCACCAGGTAAGATTGAACGTTTCCACGCACCAGGCGGCATGGGCGTACGTTGGGAATCTCACATCTACACGGGTTACACAGTACCACCACACTACGATTCAATGATTGGTAAGCTGATCACTTACGGTGAGAACCGTGATGTTGCTATCGCTCGTATGAAGAACGCATTGGGTGAAATGATTGTTGAAGGTATTAACGTTAATACCGAGCTTCAACTGTCTATTATGAACGACGAAAATTTCCAACACGGTGGTGCAAACATCCACTACCTTGAGAAGAAACTTGGTTTGTCATAATCCGTTCGTTTAAGAACAGTCAAAATGCTCACTTCGGTGAGCATTTTTGTTTTTAAGCCGCCGAAAAAATCAATCTTTAATCCCCATTATATTCCGTGGGGTTTTGGTGAATTTGCTCATATTTTCTGCTAGACTCGCCATCCAATTTTTCTCATATAGAAGATGCAGCCATGCCTTGGATTCAAATCAAGCTTAATGCTACCAATGAAAATGCCGAACAAATCGGCGACATGTTAATGGAAGAGACTGGTGCTCTTTCTGTAACTTTCCTGGATGCACAAGATACCCCTGTATTTGAGCCTCTGCCGGGTGAAACTCGCCTTTGGGGTGATACTGACATTCTCGCGCTTTACGACGCTGAGACTGATACTGGTGTCGTTCTAGCGCAGATTAAAGCAAGCAACATGTTCCCTGCAGACTTTGCTCATAAAGTAGAGCAAATTGAAGACAAGGATTGGGAACGTGAATGGATGGATAACTTCCACCCAATGAAGTTTGGTGAGCGTTTATGGATCTGCCCTAGCTGGCGCGATATCCCTGAACCTGACGCTGTTAACGTAATGCTAGACCCAGGCCTTGCATTTGGTACAGGTACTCACCCGACAACGGCATTGTGTCTGGAGTGGCTTGAAGGCTTAGACCTTGCAGGCAAAACCGTGATCGACTTCGGTTGTGGCTCAGGCATCCTAGCGATCGCTGCGATCAAACTAGGCGCGGCAAAAGTTATCGGGATCGACATTGATCCTCAAGCTCTGCTTGCATCAAAAGACAACGCACAACGCAATGGCGTTGCTGAGCAACTAGAAGTGTTCTTGCCACAAGATCAACCGGAAGGTTTGCTAGCAGACGTTGTTGTTGCCAACATTCTTGCAGGTCCATTACGCGACCTTTCTGGCATCATCAAGGGCCTAGTTAAGCCAAATGGTGTACTTGCGATGTCGGGTGTTTTAGATACACAAGCAGAAGATGTTGCCACTTATTATCGTGATGAGCTTCACATTGATCCGATCATCGAACAACAAGAATGGTGTCGAATCTCAGGTCGCAAGCAAGGCTAGACAAGACTTTGGGCGCTAATTGACTGAAATTTAAACAAATTACAAAAACAAATTGTAAATGCTCAAATATTAGTCTTTTCACGCAGCGAAAAAATGCGTAAAATGCGCGCCCTTGCTGGTACAGAACTGTGATGACATTTTTGAAAATCGGAAATTATCAACTTAAGAACAATCTAATCGTCGCTCCTATGGCTGGCGTAACGGATAGACCATTCCGTGAGTTGTGTCTTCGCTACGGTGCGGGGATGGCAGTCAGTGAAATGATGTCCTCCAATCCGAAAGTTTGGAAAACGTCAAAGTCTCAGCAGCGTATGGTACATGAAGGCGAATCGGGCATTCGTTCAGTACAAATCGCTGGTGCAGATCCACAGCTTATGGCCGAGGCTGCTCAATTTAATGTCGATAACGGTGCGCAAATCATCGATATCAACATGGGTTGTCCAGCCAAAAAAGTGAATAAGAAGCTTGCGGGCTCAGCTTTACTGCAGCATCCAGAACTCATTGAAGACATTCTGAAAGCGGTGGTAAATGCTGTCGACGTTCCAGTAACGTTGAAAACGCGCACAGGCTGGGATACAGACAATAGAAACTGTGTCCAAATCGCGAAAATAGCCGAAGACTGCGGCATACAAGCTCTTGCGCTCCATGGAAGAACTCGCGCTTGTATGTACAAAGGTGAGGCAGAATACAAACACATTAAAGCAGCGAAACAAGCAGTATCTATTCCGGTTATCGCTAACGGTGATATCGATAGTCCGGAAAAAGCGAAGTTTGTGCTGGAGTACACCGGCGCTGATGCTTTAATGATAGGTCGACCTGCCCAAGGACGTCCTTGGATTTTTAACGAAATCCTACACTATTTGGAAAACGGCACCACGATGGACCCACTCCCGATTTCGGAAGTGAAAGACATCATGCTTGGTCATGTGCACGCTCTACATGAATTTTATGGAGAGTTTTTAGGCCCTCGCATCGCTCGTAAGCATGTGGGTTGGTATCTAAAAGAACATGAACAAGCGAGTGAGTTTCGCCGTACCTTCAACGCATTCGAAGCAGGTGATCTGCAGCTTGAAGCGCTAGAAGGTTTTTTTGATAACGTTGCACCATAATTACGAGAAGAGCTAGACCGAATATGTTCGAACAAAATCTGACTTCAGAAGCATTGACAGTAACTACAGTTACATCACAAGACCAAATCACGCAGAAGCCACTACGTGACTCAGTTAAAGCATCATTGAAAAATTACCTTGCTCAATTAAACGGTCAAGAAGTCAGCGAGTTATACGAATTAGTATTAGCTGAAGTTGAACAGCCACTACTAGACACTATCATGCAGTACACTCGCGGTAACCAAACTCGCGCAGCAACCATGATGGGTATTAACCGCGGTACTCTTCGCAAGAAACTTAAAAAATACGGCATGAACTAATCGTTCTTTCGTAATTTATTGAATTGAAAGCCAAGCTCATTGTTGAGTTTGGCTTTTTTTTGGCTTGTCGATCCGTGATAGTGGCTGATTACTCTCCAGTGCGACAACAGCGCCCTTTGTCGACGTTTGCGGAATCCAAGGCTGCCAGAATCGAACAATGGCTTGCATCGTCGTCTACGTGGCCGCAACACGCATCATTAATCTTCTTAAGTGCGGTGCGAATCTTAGTTAACTCAGTGATCTTCTCATCAATCATCTCTAATTTTGCTGAGGTAATCGACTTCACTTCAGCGCAACTGTGCTGTGTGGCCTCGAGGCGAATCTCAAGCAATTCTTTAATCTCGTCCAAACTCAGCCCCAACGCTTTAGATTTGAGAATAAACGTCACCTGTTTCTGGTTATTTTCATCATATAGGCGATAGCCCGACTCACTGCGACTGGCTGGCGCGATCAGGTTATTCTTCTCATAAAATCGCAAGGTATCGGCTGTCACACCGCATCGCTTCGCTAATTCACCGATCTGAAACATGTTTTTTCCTACTGTTTCGTCCATTCCACAATTAACCTTATCGTTACTTTCAGGCTGAAATGGCACTTTTCATAATTAATCTTGAGATGCCAAACGATTGCGCGAGCTTTTTTGTAATAAATTAGTTAGAATCTGCGCCATCAAATTTGGAGTTGGTTATCTTATAGCTTAATCATAAGACTAACCCAAAAGGTCTTTACCAAAACTGGCCATTATTTTATCTCTTACTGGTATCTAAGATAATCCACGCTAAGAAGATAGAAACAAGTTCTTTTTTGGCAAATATCTTTATTTTAACCCCATGAATTTGAGGAAGATGGAAGCATGAATAACGCTCGTCCAATTCGCCGCGCTCTAATCAGCGTATCAGACAAAACTGGTATCGTTGAATTTGCACAAGCTCTTGCTAACCGTGGTGTAGATATCCTATCTACCGGTGGCACTGCTCGCCTGCTTGCTGAAAAAGGCATCTCTGTTACAGAAGTATCTGACTACACTGGTTTCCCAGAAATGATGGATGGCCGTGTTAAGACTCTGCACCCAAAAGTTCATGGTGGTGTTCTAGGCCGTCGTGGCCAAGATGATGACGTGATGGAAACTCACGGTATCAACCCTATCGATATGGTTGTTGTAAACCTATACCCATTCGCAGAAACCGTTGCTAAAGAAGGTTGTACTCTTGCTGACGCTGTTGAGAACATCGACATCGGCGGTCCTACAATGGTTCGCTCTGCAGCGAAAAACCACAAAGACGTGACTATCGTTGTTAACACACACGACTACGAGCGCGTTGTCGCTGAAATGGACGCGAACGATAAATCTCTAACACTAGAGACTCGCTTCGACCTCGCTATCGCAGCATTCGAGCACACCGCTTCTTACGACGGCATGATCGCAAACTACTTCGGCACTATGGTTCCATCTTACGGTGAGAACAAAGAAGGTGACGAACCTTCTCCTGAAAACAAGAGCAAATTCCCTCGCACGTTCAACCAACAGTTCGAGAAAAAACAAGACATGCGCTACGGTGAGAACAGCCACCAGGCAGCCGCATTCTACGTTGAAGCAAACCCTGAAGAAGCGTCAGTATCTACTGCTCGCCAAATTCAAGGTAAAGCCCTTTCTTACAACAACATCGCTGACACTGATGCAGCACTTGAGTGTGTGAAAGAGTTCGACCAGCCAGCATGTGTGATTGTTAAGCACGCTAACCCATGTGGTGTTGCACTAGGTGAAGACATCCTAGAAGCTTATAACCGTGCATTCAAAACAGACCCAACTTCTGCATTTGGCGGCATCATCGCTTTCAACCGTGAGCTAGACGCTGCAACAGCAACGGCTATCACTGAGCGTCAATTCGTTGAAGTTATCATTGCACCATCAGTTTCTGCTGAAGCAGTAGCAATCGTAGCGGCTAAGAAAAACCTTCGCCTACTTGAGTGTGGTGAGTGGACAACGAAGACAACTGGCTTTGACGTTAAACGCGTTAACGGTGGTTTGCTAGTTCAAGACCGCGACCAAGGCATGGTGTCTGAAGATGACCTTAAAGTGGTTTCTAAGCGCCAACCTACAGCTGAAGAATTGAAAGATGCTCTATTCTGCTGGAAAGTAGCGAAATACGTTAAATCTAACGCTATCGTTTACTCGAAAGGCGACATGACAATTGGTGTTGGCGCTGGCCAAATGAGCCGCGTTTACTCTGCGAAAATCGCAGGCATCAAAGCTGCAGACGAAGGTCTACAGGTTGAAGGCTGTGTGATGGCATCAGATGCATTCTTCCCATTCCGTGACGGTATCGACGCGGCTGCAGAGGCTGGCATCAAGTGTGTTATCCAACCGGGCGGCTCTATGCGTGATGACGAAGTTATCGCAGCAGCAGACGAACACGGCATGGCGATGATCTTTACGGGCATGCGTCACTTCCGCCACTAATCAGAATAGGCTCTAGGTTTTCCTAGAGCCTTTTTTATTCGTTTAACCGTTCATTAATGTTGGCGTTTTACTCATCAACGTTAATAGAAATTTTAATTTTTAGAGCAAAATCAGATTGCCTAGTTCAAGGAAAACACGCGGAGCTTATGACTATAAGTGAGCATGTTTGACGCCGAAATAGGTAATCTGATGAAGCTATCAAAGGTAAAATAAAATGAATGTATTAATTATTGGTGCCGGCGGTCGTGAGCATGCACTAGGTTGGAAAGCAGCACAAAACCCAAACGTTGAAACAGTATTCATCGCTCCAGGTAACGCAGGTACTGCACTTGAGCCAAAACTAGAGAACGTAAACATCGGCGTTGAAGACATCGCTGGTTTAGTCGCGTTTGCTCAAGATAAAAAAATCGAACTGACTATCGTGGGCCCTGAAGCACCATTGGTTATCGGTGTGGTTGATGCATTCCGCGAAGTAGGTTTGCCAATCTTCGGCCCTACTCAAGCTGCAGCACAGCTTGAAGGCTCTAAAGCATTCACTAAAGACTTCCTAGCTCGTCATGATATCCCAACAGGTTACTACTCAAACTTCACTGAGATTGAGCCAGCTATCGCTTACGTTCGCGAGCAAGGCGCTCCTATCGTAGTGAAAGCTGACGGTCTTGCGGCAGGTAAAGGCGTTATCGTTGCGATGACCCTTGAAGAAGCAGAAGACGCAATCAAAGACATGCTAGCGGGCAACGCCTTTGGCGAAGCAGGCAGCCGCGTTGTTATCGAAGAGTTCCTCGAAGGCGAAGAAGCAAGCTTCATCGTAATGGTTGACGGCTCTAGCGTGCTTCCTATGGCCACCAGCCAAGATCACAAACGTGTTGGCGACAAAGACACTGGGCCAAACACGGGCGGCATGGGTGCTTACTCTCCTGCGCCGGTTGTAACTCCAGAAATCCACAACCGTATCCTTGAGGAAGTTATCTACCCAACGGTACGTGGTATGGACGCAGAAGGCGCACCTTACACAGGTTTCCTTTACGCTGGCCTAATGATCGATGCTGACGGCACACCTAAAGTTATCGAATACAACTGCCGCTTTGGCGACCCTGAAACGCAACCTATCATGATGCGTATGGAGTCAGACCTTGTTGAACTTTGCCTAATGGCTATCGACGAGAAGCTCGACGAAGCAGAATCGAAGTGGGATCCACGCGCTTCTATCGGTGTTGTTCTTGCGGCTGGCGGTTACCCTGCTGACTACGCAAAAGGTGACGTTATTTCACTACCAACAAGCGAAGTTGAAGGCCAAAAGGTTTTCCACGCGGGTACGACAAATAATGAAGCTGGCGACGTTGTGACAAACGGCGGTCGTGTACTTTGTGCAACAGCACTGGGCAATACGGTTTCTGAGGCTCAAGAGCGCGCTTACGCGTTGACGAAGCAAGTTAGCTGGAATGGTATGTTCCACCGCAATGATATTGGTTACCGTGCGATTGCGCGCGAACAAGAGCAGTAAACAATCTTGTTGCTCGCTTACTTTCCAATAACAGTAAGCAAATGACAGCAAGTGAATAACAGAAAAAGGCGCCTCAATAGGCGCCTTTTATTATCTCATTTACACAAGAATCTGTATTTGTACAGACAAATAGGCACTTGGCCTACAGTAGGCCAAATACTCTCAATCCTTTGATTACTCGCTATTCTTTCAACAATGATGGCCTAACGACACAATCATGGCTGTCTTCAGCCAGCATCAGTAACTCTTCCACGCTCATCTTACCCAGTGAATCACTGCCAAGAAACGCCGCATAGCTTTCCACAGACGCCAATCGGTCAATCACGAAGCCTGGCAAGGTCTGGTTAAATTCAATGCGATCAAACTCACCACCAGCGCACGTTTTAAAAGAGCTGCCATTCCAGTAACCCTGAATCAGCCTAAGCCCTTCATCATGCTGCTTCGTTGTGGTCTCTAGAACCGACGTCGCTTCTTTCTGATAGTTTTCAAGCTGCTTGGCTTGGATAGGTAAGATTTTGCTATCAATACGATACTGTTGATACACAGCTTCGCCTGACTTATTGAAACGCACATGGACTCGATAGGGAACCAGCTCATTAGAAGAGTTACGCTGCTCGCCTTCACGAATGAATTCACGAAGCACGCCTTCTGACCAAGCATAATCAGTTTGGTACCAGCCGTAATCGCCGACAGTGACGTAGTCAGCTGAAGTATGAGGTTGTGTTAGCTTGTTTGTAACCCAGTAGAAACTCGTCGCGTCGCCCATGACTTGGCCGCCAGTGTGAGTTTCAAATTGCTCTAGGTTTTTGCGAGGGCTTGTTGAAGAACAGCCAATAAGAAATGTAGATAATAGTGAAACGAGAAGAAATGCTTTTTTCATAAAAACCTGTACCGAGGTGGAATACGACTACCTCGGTACAGTTTAGATTATTTCACTGAATCTTTCAGCGCTTTACCTGCAACAAATGCTGGAACATTTGCAGCAGCGATTTGGATCTCATCACCAGTTTTTGGGTTACGACCAGTGCGAGCTGCACGGTGGTTTACTTTAAAAGTACCAAAACCAATTAGCTGAACTTGATCGCCATCTTTAAGAGCATCTGTAACACCGCCAAGAGTCGCTTCTAGAGCAGCTTTAGCTTGTGCTTTAGAAAGGTCCGCTTTTTCAGCAATAAAGTCGATTAATTGAGTCTTGTTCATTTTAGGTTTCCCTTCTTTGTATTTTTGAATTCAATTCACTCTAAAACATAAATGCCCCATCTGGCAAAGGTTTGTCGTCGATCTTTAGCTCTAATGCCGTAGTTTTAGCCATAATATGAGTAATAACTCACAATTTGTTACTGATTTTATTAAGCAAGCCCTTGTTTAAAAGGGGCTGAGAGCAAAATTAATGATGACCTAGCCACTACTTTTTCACTATAATCCACGCTGAATCGCTGCTAAAGCGTACAATTTAATTTAAGGGCAAACATGCTGCTGCTATCTATTTACGTCTCCATTGCTATTGGAGTTTCTTTCATTTGTTCTGTTTTGGAAGCTGTACTTTTGAGTATTAGTCCGAGCTACATTGCTCAACTAAAACAAAATGGGCACCCTGCAGCAGAGTCTTTAGACAAACTGAAAACAGATATTGACCGCCCGCTTGCGTCAATTTTAACGCTCAACACCATCGCCCATACTATCGGTGCTGCGACAGCAGGTGCACAAGCGGCTGTCGTTTTTGGTAGCCAATGGTTAGGTGTCTTCTCTGCCGTGCTAACGCTAGGTATCTTGGTATTATCTGAGATTGTTCCAAAAACCATTGGTGCAACCTACTGGCGTCAACTTGCTCCTGCTTCGGCAAGCGTGCTTCGTTGGATGGTGTTCTTCCTAACACCGTTTGTCTGGTTCTCAGAACAGATCACCAAACGTCTTGCTCGTGGCCACCAAGCACCAAAAATGCGTGATGAGTTATCTGCAATGGCGATTTTGGCAAAAGAGAGCGGTGAATTTGCAGAAGGCGAGTCAAAAATCCTGAGCAACCTACTGGGTATTCAAGATGTACCCGTGACTCAGGTAATGACGCCGCGCCCAGTGGTATTCCGTGTTGATGCGGAAATGAGTGTGAATACGTTCCTAGAACAACATAAAGACACGCCATTCTCACGTCCGCTGGTTTACAGCGAGCAGAGTGACAACATCATCGGTTTTGTTCACCGCTTAGAGCTGTTTAGATTGCAGCAAGCCGGTTGTGGTGAGAAAGCTTTGGGTGAAGTAATGCGCCCTATCCACGTGTTGCTGAACAACATGGGCTTGGCTAAGGCCTTTGACCAGATGATGGCAAACCGCCTGCAACTGTCTTTAGTTGTGGACGAATACGGCACTATTCAGGGCATCATCACCCTAGAAGACATCTTTGAGCACCTAGTGGGCGAAGAGATTGTCGACGAAGCGGATAAGACGACTGACATGCAAGAACTGGCGTTCCAACGCTGGGAGAAGTGGAAAGAGACACACGGTGTTATCGAAAACCGCGATGACGAGGACGAGGAAGAAACTCCAGCAGACAACGACTCTTCAGATGCAAAATCAACGAATGACAACGACGCATCAAAAGATAAGGCATCAAAAGACAAAGTGTAGAACGAAGACAAAAAAGACGCTTAATCTAAATTTGATACCGTCAGATACCACAAAGGCTCCCTAGGGAGCCTTTGTTTTTATTCGTACCTTGGTGCAATTGCGAATTATAGCGCAACACCAATGTTACTGACTGGGTCTTCACGCAGTTCGTGGCGTAGGTCTTTGATCAGCTCTAAGTCACGCTCAGTCGTTTCACGTAGAGGTCGGAAAATGGCCCACTGAACGTCCCACTCTTCACACACCGCTTCGTTTTCTTTCTGGTTTTCGTTCGTCACTTCTTCAGCGCCTTGAGCAAACTCAAGCTCAGCAACCGTCTTCACCGATTGTTGACTCACTTTAATTACCGCTTCCAACATATGTTCACGGTCAAGCAGACCATGAATTAGCGTTGCTAGGCCTTGGCATGCGTCCATTGCTGGGTAAACACCATAAAAATCAAAATCATCACCGCTAGGGAATAGCTCTTCAACCTTCTCAAGTTGACGCTCAAAGTTCACCTTTGCTGTTTTAACCGTCAGGATTTCCCAAATGCTATCCAAAACATCACGATAGATTCGAGCTTCCGCAAATTCTGTATTCTCACAAAACATGGCATAGTTAGGGTACATACGCTCACATAGACACGCCATAAAGGTAATTTGTTGCCAAGGTTCTAACTTTTCAAGACGAACCTGCAGTGGATTCTGAAGCATAGTCACTCAATAATTGCAGAAAAAGACAGCGAAAGTGTACTTGATAAACCCTGGGGGGAAAAGGTAAGCCGATGAACAATTTTACGAATAAGCTCTATATTCTTACTGAGCATGACGATACCTATACGCAACTGATTCTAAACCAGGATTTACCCGACCTAGAAATCACTCAAAACCCCAAATCAGCACAGATTGTCTTGGCGTCACCACCTCTAATCGCAGAGCGCCTCGGCGAGTTTAAAGAGCTAGACTGGGTACAGAGTACCTATGCCGGAATCAATAAACTCACTCAGCCAGATCTGCGTCAGGACTATACGCTAACCAACGTCAAAGGCATCTTTGGTCCGGCTATCGCAGAATACGTATTGGGTTACACAATCAGTCACTGTAGACACTTCCCTCATTACCACCAGCATCAACAACAACGAAACTGGCAGCCACAGCTTTATACTAGCCTAACTGACAAAACTATGGTGATTTTAGGAACAGGTTCAATCGGCAGTCATTTGGCAAAAACCGCGGCGGCTTTTGGTATTCATACCATAGGTGTCAACCGTACGGGTATCCCATCCAAACAAGAAACCTTTAAAGAGACTTTCCACATCAATGAGATAGAGGCTGCCCTTAAGCAGGCCGATATTGTGGTCAACACCTTGCCATCAACCGCTGAAACCTATCAGCTGTTGAACCAAACCACGTTAGGTTACTGCTCTAATGTGTTGCTGTTTAATGTCGGTCGAGGGGAAAGTATCGACAATAAAGCCTTGTTGCTCGCCATAAAAAACAGATGGGTAGAACACGCATTTTTAGATGTGTTTGAAAGTGAACCCCTCTCTCAGGAACATCCTTTCTGGAAACTACCGCAAGTCACCATCACTCCACACATCGCTGCACTCAGTGAGCCAAGACAAGTAGTCGAGATCTTCGCAGAGAATTACAAACAGTGGCGAGATGGCTTTACACTTAATCATGTCATCGATTTTGATAAAGGTTACTGATGTCCTCTTCGTTACTTAAAGAGATTCGACAATGCCGAGCTTGTGAGCCTCACCTATCACACGGTGCTAACCCGGTGATTCAAGCGCATCCAAACGCGCGCTTGCTGATCATAGGTCAAGCGCCGGGTATCAAGGTGCATGAGTCGTCGACCCCTTGGAATGACGCGAGTGGCGAACGATTAAGAGGATGGTTAGGGATAGATAGCGATACTTTTTACGACGAGCAAAAAGTCGCGATTGTGCCTATGGGGTTTTGTTATCCGGGGAAAGGGAAAAGTGGTGATCTCCCACCACGCAAAGAGTGCGCGGAGCTTTGGCACAACAAAGTGCTGCAATCTCTACCCAATGTTCAAATGACACTGCTGATTGGCCAGTACGCACAAAACCATTACCTAACAAACAAAACCACCAGCACATTGACCGAAACCGTGCGTGATTGGCAAAGGTGGGCGCCTGAGTTTTTGCCATTACCCCACCCTTCGCCACGCAATAATATCTGGCTCAAGAAGAACCCTTGGTTTGAAAATGAAGTCATTCCTTATATCAGGAAACACATCTCAGAGCATTTGGCCTACCATGATCCAAATACCTGATTAACTGCACACAATAAGATTAAACCGCCATCAAATGCCAATTTCAGACAATAAAAAAGCGCTGTTGGTTTCCCAACAGCGCTTTCAATAATCTTACTCAGAATTACTTGTGGTAAGGCTTAGACAATTCGTGAACAGCGTCAACGAATACACCAGCGTTCTCTGGCGGTACATCTAAGTGGATACCGTGGCCTAGGTTAAATACATGACCTGTACCACCGTCGCCGAAGCCTTCAAGGATGCTGCCCACTTCTTCGCGAATACGTTCAGGCTGAGCGTAAAGCATTGAAGGATCCATGTTACCTTGCAGAGCAACTTTGTCGCCGATGCGAGCTTTTGCATCTGCGATGTTGATAGTCCAGTCTAGACCAACCGCATCACAACCTGTTGCTGCGATAGACTCAAGCCACATGCCACCGTTCTTAGTGAACAGAGTAACCGGTACTCGACGACCTTCGTTTTCACGGATTAGGCCATCAACGATTTTGTGCATGTATTGCAGTGAGAATAGGTTGTAGTCACGAGGAGTCAGTACACCACCCCATGTATCAAATACCATTACCGATTGAGCACCCGCTTTAATTTGCGCGTTCAGGTATTCGATAACACTGTCAGCCAGCTTATCTAGAAGCAGGTGCAGCGTTTGTGGTTCTGCGTACATCATCTTCTTGATCTTAGTGAATGCTTTAGAGCTTCCACCTTCAACCATGTATGTCGCTAGAGTCCATGGGCTACCAGAGAAACCAATCAGTGGCACTTCGCCTTTCAGGTCTTTACGGATCTGACGAACGGCATTCATTACGTATTGAAGCTCACCTTCTGGATCTGGTAGGCCAATCTTCTCTACGTCAGCTTTACACGTGATAGGACGCTCAAACTTAGGACCTTCACCTGTTTCAAAGTACAAACCTAAGCCCATTGCATCAGGGATAGTTAGGATGTCTGAGAACAAGATTGCCGCATCAAGCGGGAAACGACGTAAAGGTTGAAGTGTTACTTCTGATGCCAGTTCAGCGTTTTTGCACAAAGACATGAAATCGCCCGCTTCAGCGCGCGTTGCTTTGTACTCAGGAAGATAGCGGCCAGCTTGGCGCATCATCCATACCGGTGTGTAATCAACAGGCTGTTTTAAAAGTGCGCGTAAATAGCGATCGTTTTTTAATTCGGTCATTCCGTTAAATTCCAATTCAATCTTGTCTAGTTTTGATGGCAAGTATTCTAACACTGATTGAAGGGTAAAAGCTGTGTGCTTTGCAACCTAGATCAAGTTATTAACTTTTAAATCAATGCTTAATTTGCACCCAATTACGGGAGCATGTTAAAAATTTGTTCGCTAGCGAAAATTACAATTATAACATCTGAGTAGTCACTACTCAGCATCTCATAACGACATCTTACTTACCCCCTCCACTTGTGGAGGGTTTTTTTTAGCTTTTGATCACCCATAGGCCAAATACTATCACAGGCAAATTAGTGCTCTAGTATCTGCTCAGTCACACCATCTTTCATCACGTCATCAACGGTTTTCTCAATCAACTGTCTCGCAATGGTTCCAACAGGAGCAACATCAGGCAGGCTTGTTACGTCAAACCATTGAGCATCCGATAGCTCGCTGTAGTCAGGCTTAAGCGTACCACCAGCATAATCTGCGAGAAAGCCCATCATCATACTCGATGGAAACGCCCATGGTTGGCTGCCAAAATAACGAATATTATCGACATCGATACCCGTTTCTTCTTTGACTTCTCTTGCCACACACTGCTCTAAGGTCTCTCCAACCTCTAGGAAGCCCGCTATCACGGTATACATGCCTGTTTTATGTCTTGGGTGCTGCGCAAGCAATATCTTGTTGTCGTTTCGTACAGCGACAATGATGCATGGGAAGATACGAGGGTAATGAAGTGTGCGGCAATCTCCACACTGCATCGCCACCTGGTTATGATTGAGATGATTTCGACCACCACACTGAGGGCAAAAACGCATACTTTGAGTCATATGCCCATATTGGATGGCTTTGCTTGCAGTCAAGAAACTCACTTCAGGCCAGTGCAGTAACTCTCTTAGGCTAACCATGTTCAGCTCATTCTCCACATCACAATCGTTGAGCCAATACACCTTGCGACCTTGATGCTGACCAATACAGATTGCATGCTCCACACTCAGCCCAAGCTCTTCAGCAGAGCCAAACGGAAACTGATCATTATTAACCCAAATATCACTACCAGAAACGACGCACCAATAAGCTTGCTCTGTCATTTTGTTATCACTTTTTTTTAACATCCCTATGCCTCATTGCTTGCAGTTCGTTCATTTTACTGGCAATCTAATTTCATACTAGAGTTGTAGCAGAGAATATTTCAAACTATTACTTTTAGTAGCTACCAATAAAACGGACCCTGCTTAGGCAATTACTTGATCACAAGGTTGTGATCAGATCATGAGGACATGGTCATGCTAAATAAATTCAAACAAATACAAGAACAATGGGGTGGCTCTAATGAGGTCATCGATCATTGGCTCGAAACTCGACAGTCTCTAATCGTTGAGTATTGTAAGCTAGGTGCCTTGCAGCCAGCTAGCAACGGGCAATCAAACGTTGTTGAACTCCCTTCCCCTAAAGAAATAAGCTCATTCTGTGATCATGTTGTCGATTATATCTCAGAGGGTCATTTTAAGATCTACGATATGGTCATGAAAAAATGGCAAGCAACAGGCTTTAAAACCAATGACGAGATTGATACAACTTACGCGAAGATCGTACTTACAACCGAGCCGCTTCTAGAATTCAATGATAAGTACGTTAAAGTAAATGCAGACGATGAGTTGCCTAACTTCGAAGGAGATATGTCAAAAGTAGGTGAACTACTCGAACTACGTTTTGAAGTAGAAGATAATCTTATCCAGCTTATTGCAGACAGTTTAGCGATTCCACCAGGCGCTTAGTTAGCCGAATCCTTAATAAGCTTGCCTCTGTGCAAGCTTTTTGTTTTGTCTGTAAGGTTATCCAAACTACCCAGAACCTTTCAGACAGAGCTTACTCGCTCGCCCTGACCTTTAGCCATAAGCATATGGTTACAGCCCTAATCAGCCTAGTCATCTCTACCCTTTATCTTACTGGCCTCAAAGAGCACTCTTCAGGACATAAATCCAACCTCACCAGCTAGATAAGCACACCTATCACTTTATAAGTCATAGCTAAATACCAATACGCCAGATACAAAAAAGGCACCCGAAGGTGCCTTTTTCTTATCTCTTAGAGACTACTCGTAGAGCTTACTCTTCTGAAGAGAAACCAGCGTTTAGAAGTGCTGCTAGATTGTCAGTAGCTTGTTCAGCTGAAGGACCTTCTTGCTCTTCTTCACGTTGTTTTTGACGCTCTTGGTGGTATGCGAAACCAGTACCAGCTGGGATCAGACGACCAACAATTACGTTCTCTTTCAGACCGCGAAGGTCATCACGCTTACCAGAAACCGCAGCTTCTGTTAGTACGCGAGTCGTTTCTTGGAACGATGCAGCTGAGATGAATGACTCAGTTGCAAGAGATGCTTTAGTAATACCTAGTAGATCACGTTCGAAACGTACTAGTTCTTTACCTTCAGCTTCTAGCTTACGGTTAGCAATCTTAACATTGTGGTACTCAACTTGTTCGCCAGGTAGGAACGGAGAGTCACCAGAATGAGTGATTGTACACTTACGTAGCATTTGACGAACGATAGTCTCGATGTGCTTATCGTTAATCTTTACGCCTTGTAAGCGGTAAACTTCTTGAACTTCGTTCGCGATGTACTGAGTTACTGCGTGGATACCACGTAGACGCAGGATATCGTGTGGAGTTTCAGGACCGTCGGCGATTACATCACCACGTTCAATCTTCTCACCTTCGAACACGTTCAATTGACGATGCTTAGGAATCATCTCTTCGTAAGCGTCACCGCCTTCACGAGTGATTACTAGACGACGCTTACCTTTCGTTTCTTTACCGAAAGACACAGTACCTGTGTGCTCAGCAAGGATCGCAGGCTCTTTAGGCTTACGAGCTTCGAATAGGTCAGCTACGCGTGGTAGACCACCGGTGATATCTTTGTTTCCGCTCGATTTTTGAGGGATACGAGATAGTGTGTCACCGATACCAACTTCAGCGCCATCTTCGATGTTTACAATCGCTTTGCCAGGTAGGAAGTAGTGAGCTGGCATATCAGTACCAGGGATCATTACGTCGTTACCTTGCTCATCAACAAGTTTGATAGCTGGACGCATATCTTTACCTGCTGCTGGGCGAGCTGCTGCGTCTGTAACTTCACTTGAAGAAAGACCCGTTAGATCGTCAGTTTGACGAGAAACTGTAATACCATCGATCATATCTACGAATTGGATACGACCTGCCACTTCAGTGATGATTGGCATGGTATGCGCTTCCCAGTTAGCTACAACTTCACCAGCAGTAACTGCTGCGTTGTCGCCTTTGGTTAGCATCGAACCGTAAGGAAGTTTGTGCTTCTCTTTAGTACGGCCGAATTCATCAATAATCGTCATCTCAGATGCACGAGAAGTGATAACCAGTTTCTTATCTTTGTTAACTACGAACTTAGCATTGTGAAGTTTCACAGTACCAGTTGTCTTAGCTTGGATGCTGTTCTCTGCTGCTGCAGTAGATGCCGCACCACCGATGTGGAACGTACGCATCGTTAGCTGTGTACCCGGTTCACCGATAGATTGTGCAGCGATAACACCAACTGCTTCACCTTGGTTCACTAGGTGACCACGTGCTAGGTCACGACCGTAACACTGTGCACAACAACCGAAGTCTGCATCACAGGTAACAACAGAGCGCACTTTCATGCTATCTACTGAGTTGTCTTCCATGATTTGACACCACTTCTCATCAATCAGAGTATTACGTGGAATCAGTACATCTTCAGTACCAGGCTTAAGAACGTCTTCAGCTACTACACGACCTAGAGCAAGCTCAGAAAGTGCAACTTTAACGTCACCACCTTCGATGTGAGGCATCATGTCGATACCTTCATGCGTGCCACAGTCATGTTCGTGTACTACAACGTCTTGAGCAACGTCTACTAGACGACGAGTTAGGTAACCCGAGTTTGCTGTTTTCAGTGCTGTATCCGCAAGACCCTTACGAGCTCCGTGCGTTGAGATAAAGTACTGAAGGACGTTTAGACCTTCTTTAAAGTTCGCTGTGATCGGCGTTTCGATGATTGAACCATCTGGACGCGCCATCAGACCACGCATACCTGCTAGCTGACGAATCTGAGCTGCAGAACCACGTGCGCCCGAGTCGGCCATCATGTAGATGCTGTTGAACGATTCTTGCTGTTCTTCTTCGCCGTCACGGTTGATAACTGTTTCAGAAGATAGGTTATCCATCATTGCTTTCGCAACGCGGTCATTCGTAGATGCCCAGATATCGATAACTTTGTTGTAACGCTCACCCGCAGTAACAAGACCAGATTGGAATTGCTCTTGGATTTCGCGAACTTCTTCTTCAGCAGATTCAATTTCATCGTATTTCGCTTGAGGTACAACCATATCGTCGATACCTACAGAAACACCAGAAAGTGCAGCGTATGCAAAACCTGCGTACATGATTTGGTCAGCAAATACTACTGTATCTTTTAGACCAAGCTTACGGTAACACTCGTTAAGAAGAGTAGAGATCTGCTTCTTACCTAACTTTTGGTTAACGATGCTGTACGGTAGGCCAGCTGGAACGATTTGCCATAGCATTGCACGGCCGACAGTTGTATCAACCATCTTCGTTTCAGTAGTGCTGTTACCATCTTCGTCTACTACAGTTTCGGTGATACGTACTTTAACGCGAGCGTGTAGCTCAGCAGTCTTAGTACGGTATGCCTTTTCAGCCTCAGCAGGGCCAGCAAGGTACATACCTTCGCCTTTCACGTTGATCTTGTCACGTGTCATGTAGTAAAGACCCAATACAACGTCCTGAGAAGGTACGATGATCGGATCACCTGACGCTGGCGACAGAATGTTATTCGTCGACATCATCAGTGTACGTGCTTCAAGCTGTGCTTCTAGAGTTAGAGGCACGTGTACCGCCATTTGGTCACCATCGAAGTCGGCGTTGTATGCCGCACACACTAGTGGGTGAAGCTGAATCGCTTTACCTTCGATTAGTACTGGTTCAAACGCTTGGATACCTAGACGGTGAAGTGTAGGTGCACGGTTAAGCAGTACTGGGTGTTCGCGGATTACTTCGTCCAGGATATCCCAAACGATAGCTTCTTCGCGCTCTACCATCTTCTTAGCAGCTTTGATTGTCGTAGCCATGCCACGAGTTTCTAGCTTGCTGTAGATGAACGGCTTAAATAGCTCAAGTGCCATCTTCTTAGGAAGACCACACTGATGTAGACGAAGGTATGGACCTACTGTGATTACAGAACGGCCAGAGTAGTCTACACGTTTACCTAGAAGGTTCTGACGGAAACGACCTTGTTTACCCTTGATCATATCAGCAAGAGATTTCAGAGGACGCTTGTTAGAACCAGTGATAGCACGACCACGACGACCGTTATCTAGAAGTGCATCAACAGACTCTTGCAGCATACGCTTTTCGTTACGTACGATGATGTCCGGAGCAGCTAGCTCTAGAAGGCGCTTCAAACGGTTGTTACGGTTGATCACACGACGGTAAAGGTCGTTCAGATCTGAAGTCGCAAAACGACCGCCATCTAGTGGTACTAGAGGACGTAGATCTGGCGGCAGAACCGGAAGTACAGTCAGAATCATCCATTGCGGATCGTTACCCGATGCAATGAACGCTTCAACTAGCTTCAGGCGCTTAGTAACTTTTTTACGCTTAGTTTCTGAGTTAGTCGTTTCTAACTCTTCGCGCATTTCTTCCACTTCTTGATGAAGGTCCATTGTTGCAAGCAGATCTTTGATCGCTTCAGCACCCATCTTAGCAGTAAATTCGTCACCCCACTCTTCTAGGCGATCCAGATACTCTTCTTCAGTAAGCATCTGAGATTTTTCTAGATCAGTCATACCTGGTTCAGTTACTACGTACATCTCGAAGTAAAGAACACGTTCGATATCACGTAGAGGGATATCCATTAGTAGACCGATACGAGACGGCAGTGATTTTAGGAACCAGATGTGAGCAACTGGTGAAGCTAGCTCGATGTGGCCCATGCGGTCACGACGAACTTTAGTTTGTGTAACTTCAACGCCACACTTCTCACAGATAACACCACGGTGCTTCAGGCGCTTGTATTTGCCACAAAGACATTCGTAGTCTTTAACTGGACCAAAAATACGTGCACAGAACAGACCATCACGTTCAGGTTTGAACGTACGATAGTTAATTGTTTCCGGCTTTTTAACTTCACCAAAAGACCATGAACGGATCATGTCTGGTGAAGATAGACCGATTTTGATTGCATCAAATTCTTCGGTCTTATGCTGTGCTTTTAGAAAGTTTAATAAGTCTTTCACATTCAGCTCCTGTAAGGAGTTAAAGGAGCTCACTGCTGTAGCAAGCTCCCTTTTACCAAATAATCCTATCTTCTTTTAAAAAGAAGGAGGGATTACTCTTCGTCTTCTAGCTCGATGTTGATACCTAGCGAGCGAATCTCTTTCAACAGTACGTTGAACGACTCAGGCATACCAGGTTCCATGCTATGGTTACCGTCTACGATGTTCTTATACATCTTAGTACGGCCGTTAACGTCATCTGACTTAACTGTTAGCATTTCTTGTAGAGTATATGCAGCACCGTATGCTTCTAGTGCCCATACTTCCATCTCACCGAAACGCTGACCACCGAACTGAGCTTTACCACCAAGTGGTTGCTGAGTTACTAGGCTGTAAGAACCAGTTGAACGAGCATGCATCTTGTCATCAACCAAGTGGTTCAGTTTCAGCATGTACATGTAACCAACAGTTACAGGACGCTCAAACGAATCACCAGTACGACCATCAAACAGTTTAAGCTGACCAGATTCTGGCAGATCACCCAGTTTAAGTAGTTCTTTGATTAGAGACTCAGAAGCACCGTCGAACACAGGAGTAGCAATCGGTAGACCGCCACGTAGGTTCTTGATCAGTGTACGAACTTGATCATCAGACAGTTCAGCAATATCAACTTTCTGACGAGTATCACCAAGATCGTAAACCTTCTGTAGGAACTCACGGAACTTATGCAGTTCTTGTTGTTCCTTAACCATTTGGTTGATCTTGTCACCGATACCTTTCGCAGCCAAACCTAAGTGAACTTCTAGGATCTGACCGATGTTCATACGCGATGGTACACCCAGCGGGTTAAGTACGATGTCTACAGGCTGACCTTTCTCATCGTATGGCATGTCTTCAACAGGGTTAATCTTAGAGATTACACCTTTGTTACCGTGACGACCGGCCATCTTATCACCAGGCTGGATACGACGTTTAACCGCTAGGTAAACTTTAACAATCTTAAGAACGCCAGGCGCTAGATCATCACCTTGAGTGATTTTACGACGCTTAGTTTCAAACTTCTTATCGAAGTCTGCTTTTAGCTCATCCCACTGCTCAGCAAGTTGCTCAAGCTGTGTTTGTAGCGCATCGTCTTCTAGAACTTGCTCTAGCCATTGCTTACGACCGATAGTATCAAGCTTAGCTTCAGAGTAACCACCAGACAGAAGTACAGCTTTAACACGGTTAAGAAGGCCACCCTCAAGAATTTGGAACTCTTCAGTTAGGTCTTTCTTAGCTTCTTTAAGCTGCATCTGTTCGATTTCAAGTGCACGCTTGTCTTTCTCTACGCCATCGCGAGTGAAGACTTGTACATCGATGATAGTACCCGAAACAGAGTTTGGTACACGTAGAGAAGTATCTTTAACATCAGATGCTTTCTCACCGAAGATAGCACGTAGTAGCTTCTCTTCAGGAGTCAGTTGAGTTTCACCTTTAGGGGTTACTTTACCAACTAGGATGTCGCCACCCTTAACTTCAGCACCAATGTAAACGATACCTGACTCGTCTAGTTTAGACAGAGCAGACTCACCTACGTTTGGAATATCAGCTGTGATCTCTTCAGAACCCAGCTTAGTATCACGAGCCACACAAGATAGTTCTTGGATGTGGATTGTCGTGAAACGGTCTTCTTGAACTACGCGCTCAGATACTAAGATCGAGTCTTCGAAGTTGTAACCGTTCCAAGGCATGAATGCGATACGCATGTTTTGGCCAAGAGCTAGTTCACCAAGGTCTGTTGAAGGACCATCAGCAAGAACATCGCCACGTGCAACTGGTTCACCAGGAAGTACAGTTGGACGTTGGTTAATACATGTGTTTTGGTTCGAACGCGTGTACTTAGTTAGGTTGTAGATATCGATACCAGCTTCGCCAGGTACCAATTCATCTTCGTTAACCTTAACTACGATACGAGAAGCGTCTACAGACTGAACTTGACCACCACGTTTAGCAACCGCTGTAACACCAGAGTCAACTGCGATGTTACGTTCGATACCAGTACCTACTAGAGGCTTATCAGCCTTAAGTGTTGGTACAGCTTGACGTTGCATGTTGGCACCCATCAATGCACGGTTCGCATCATCGTGTTCTAGGAACGGGATAAGCGAAGCAGCGATAGATACTACTTGGTTTGTCGCAACGTCCATGTAGTCAACGTGATCGCGTGGGTGAAGACCAGATTCACCTTTTTGACGAGCTGTGATTAGCTCATCTGCAAACGTACCTTCTTCAGTAAGAATGGTGTTTGCTTGCGCGATTACGAATTGACCTTCCTGGATTGCAGACAGGTAATCAACTTCTTCTGTTACTACACCATCTACTACACGACGGTACGGAGTTTCTAGGAAACCGTAATCGTTACAACGTGCAAACGCAGATAGTGAGTTAATTAGACCGATGTTTGGACCTTCAGGCGTTTCGATCGGACATAGACGACCGTAGTGAGTTACGTGAACGTCACGTACTTCGAAGCCTGCGCGCTCACGAGTAAGACCACCAGGACCTAAAGCAGAGATACGACGTTTGTGCGTAACTTCTGACAATGGGTTGTTTTGGTCCATGAACTGTGAAAGCTGTGAAGAGCCAAAGAATTCTTTAACTGCAGCAGAGATCGGCTTAGCGTTGATAAGATCTTGAGGCATGATTGCATCAAGGTCACCAAGGCTTAGGCGCTCTTTAACGGCACGTTCTACACGAACTAGACCAACACGGAATTGGTTTTCTGCCATTTCACCTACAGAACGGATACGACGGTTGCCAAGGTGGTCGATATCGTCCACTTCACCAATACCGTTACGGATACCAATCAGTTTCTTCATCACTTCGATGATGTCTGATTCATCCAGAGTACCGCGCTCTTCTTCTTCTTCACGCTCGATAGAGCTGTTGAACTTCATACGGCCTACAGTTGATAGGTCGTAACGTTCTTCAGAGAAGAATAGGCTTTCGAATAGAGACTCTGCAGCTTCTTTCGTTGGTGGCTCGCCAGGACGCATCATGCGGTAGATTTCTACCAATGCAGAGATGCGATCTACTGTGCTATCTGCACGTAGAGTGTCTGACATGAATGGACCGTGATCTAGGTCATTCGTGAACAGAGTTTGTAGAGACTTGTGACCTGCTTGAGACAGGTTAGCAAGTGCTTCTAGGCTAATCTCTTGGTTCGCGCCAACGATGATCTCGCCAGTTGCTTCATTGATATAATCTTTAGATGCAACTTTACCAACGATGTACTCTACTGGTACTTCGATGTGCTCAACGCCATCTTTTTCAAGTTGACGGATATGACGAGCAGTAACACGACGACCAGTCTCAACGTAAGTTTTTCCGTTTGCTTCGATGTCGAATGACGCAGTTTCACCACGTAGACGATCAGGAACCAACTCCATAAGAAGAGTTTGGTCTTTAACTTCGAAGTTCACCTTGTCGAAGAACAGATCTAGGATCTCTTCAGTCGATTTACCAAGTGCACGAAGAATAATCGATGCTGGTAGCTTACGACGACGGTCGATACGTACGAATAAGTTATCCTTAGGATCGAACTCAAAGTCTAACCATGAGCCACGGTAAGGAATTACACGTGCGTTATAAAGAACTTTACCTGATGAGTGGGTCTTACCCTTATCACTGTCGAAGAACACGCCTGGGCTTCGGTGCAGCTGGGATACGATAACCCTCTCGGTACCATTAATTACGAAAGTACCATTGTCTGTCATAAGCGGAATTTCGCCCATGTAGACTTCTTGTTCTTTAATGTCTTTTACAGTACCTGCTGGTGCATCTCGATCAAAGATAACTAGACGTAGTTTTACGCGTAGTGGCTTTGAGTAAGTAACACCGCGGATTTGACATTCTTTAACGTCAAAAACTGGCTCACCAAGACGGTAGCTAACGTATTGCAGCTCAGAATTGCCGTTGTAGCTCTGAATTGGAAATACAGAACGGAAAGCAGCTTCAAGACCGTATTGACCTTCTGGATCCTGTTCGATGAATTTGTCGAAAGAATCAAGCTGGATCGATAACAGGTATGGAATGTCCAAAACTTGTGGACGAGTACCAAAATCCTTACGGATGCGCTTTTTCTCGGTATAAGAGTAAACCATGGGGTTCCTCAGCTCGCTGATAAGTGACCCAAACCACCCAAAACACTCTTCAGAGGGGGTGGTGACAAACAGCTGTTTAGTGGTAGTGAACAATCATTTCGAAAAAATGACTGTTTTTTTGCTCGGATTATGACGGTTAAACAGCGGAAATTTCGTCATAGCCCTACAGCGCAAAAAGGCCGGTGGTTAATAAACCACCAGCCATTAGCCTTGCGGCTATGAAATTAAGTAATAATTACTTGATTTCAACAGAAGCGCCAGCTTCTTCTAGCTGTGCTTTAAGAGCTTCAGCTTCAGCTTTGTCAACGCCTTCTTTAAGCGCTGCAGGAGCTGAGTCTACAAGACCTTTAGCTTCTTTAAGACCTAGGCCAGTTGCGCCACGTACAGCTTTGATAACTTGTACTTTGTTAGCGCCAGCAGCAGTTAGGATAACGTCGAATTCAGTTTGCTCAGCAGCAGCGTCGCCGCCAGCTGCGCCACCAGCTACAACTGCAGCTGCAGCTGAAACGCCGAATTTCTCTTCCATAGCTTCGATAAGCTCAACAACTTGCATTACAGACATTTCTGCAACTGCGTCTAGGATTTGCTCGTTAGTAATAGACATAACAATTCTCTTTTAAGTCAACAATAAGTTTAATGTGCAACCAGTGAAAAGCAAGGCTTAAGCCGCTGCTTCTTCTTTTTGGTCACGTAGTGCAGCGATAGTACGAACCAGCTTGCCAGCAGAAGCTTCTTTCATGCACATCATTAGGCGTGCGATAGCTTCGTCGTAAGTTGGTAGTGTCGCTAGTACTTCAGCATCAGTAACTGCGCCTTCAAATGCAGCAGCTTTGATCTCGAAATCTTTGTTCTCTTTAGCGAAGTCTTTGAAAAGACGCGCTGCAGCACCTGGGTGCTCGTTAGAGAACGCGATCAGAGTTGGACCAGTGAAAGTGTCTACTAGACACTCGTAGTCTGTACCCTGAACCGCACGGCGTGCTAGTGTGTTACGAACAACTTTCATGTAAACACCCGCTTCGCGAGCTTGTTTACGTAGAGAAGTCATTGCGCCAACTTCAACGCCACGAGAATCAGCTACAACTGCAGAAAGTGCACCACTGGCAGCTTCGTTGACTTCAGCAACAATTGCTTTTTTGTCTTGAAGATTTAAAGCCATTTGGATTAACCTCTGGTTGTGATTACAGCACCCAATACAAAATGTATTGAGCGTTTACGATGTTATTTAAAAATGAATAAATCCACTTCAAACCACAACATCGCCTACGTAGGTTTTATTAAGCTATCAATAATCTAATGAAAATCGACAGCGCCTACGGTCTTGGGATAGATGATTTCAAATTGCTTTAAAACCACCCAACCACAAATATTAGGCGCAGAAGTATACACTAAATCTGCGCCTAAGCAAATTAGTTTGCTTGAGTATCAAGACTAGCTTGATCAACAGCAACACCAGCACCCATCGTAGTAGAGATGCTTACTTTCTTCAGGTAAGAACCCTTAGCTGAAGAAGGCTTAGCTTTCTTAAGAGCAACTAGAAGTGCTTCTAGGTTCTCTTGAAGCTGGTTAGCTTCGAAAGATGCTTTACCGATAGTAGTGTGGATGATGCCGTTCTTGTCGTTACGGTAACGAACCTGACCAGCTTTAGCGTTCTTAACCGCTTCAGCAACGTTAGGAGTTACAGTACCAACTTTAGGGTTTGGCATAAGGCCGCGTGGACCTAGGATTGTACCTAGTTGACCAACAACACGCATTGCATCTGGAGAAGCAACAACTACGTCGAAGTTCATTTCGCCTTTTTTCACTTGCTCAGCAAGATCTTCCATACCAACGATATCTGCGCCAGCAGCTTTAGCAGCTTCTGCGTTTGCACCTTGAGTGAAAACAGCAACGCGGATGTCACGGCCAGTACCGTGAGGTAGCACTGTTGCGCCACGAACGTTTTGGTCAGATTTACGAGCATCGATGCCTAGGTTAACAGCAACATCTACAGACTCAACGAATTTAGCAGTCGCTAGTTCTTTAAGAAGAGCAACAGCTTCGCTGATTTCGTATTCTTTAGTTGAGTCAACTTTGTCGCGGATTACGCGCATACGCTTAGTAAGTTTAGCCATGATCTTATCCCTCTACCACTAGGCCCATTGAACGAGCAGTACCAGCAATAGAACGTTTCATTGCTTCGATGTCAGCACCAGTCATATCAGCAGCTTTAGTTTCTGCGATTTCCTGAACTTGAGCGTCAGTAACAGTACCAACTTTCTCAGTGTTTGGACGACCTGAACCAGACTTAACGCCAGCAGCTTTCTTAAGAAGAACAGCAGCAGGTGGAGTCTTAGTTACGAACGTGAAAGAACGGTCGTTGTAAACAGTAATAACTACTGGAGTAGGTAGACCTTTCTCAACAGATTCTGTTTTTGCGTTGAACGCTTTACAGAATTCCATGATGTTCACGCCGTGTTGACCTAGAGCAGGACCAACCGGTGGACTTGGGTTTGCCATACCAGCTGCAACTTGCAGTTTGATATAAGCTTCAACTTTCTTAGCCATGATATTTCCTAATATTTTGGGTACATGCGCTAGCCGCAAGGCGAGCTCCCCATAAATTCAATTAACTCTTTTTCACTTCCACAGAAGCAAAAAGGCGCGAAATTATAATCATAATTCGCGCCTTTAACAACCCTAAAAAGGTGATTTTTTATACTCTTTTATTTTGAACAACTTATGAAGTATTTATCCACAGCTTGTTCAAAACTTAGAGTTTTAGTCCAGTTTTTCAACCTGACCAAATTCAAGCTCAACCGGTGTTGCACGACCAAAGATCGATACAGATACCTTAATGCGGCTTTTCTCGTAATCTACTTCTTCAACAGTACCGTTGAAGTCAGCAAATGGACCATCGTTCACACGAACCACTTCACCCGCTTCGAACATTGTCTTAGGACGTGGAGACTCGCTCGCTTTCTCTAGACGGTTCAAGATAGCATCAGCTTCTTTATCAGTGATTGGTGCAGGACGATCAGAGGTACCACCAATGAAGCCCATAACACGCGGAATGCTGCGTACTAAGTGCCATGATTCATCATTCATGATCATTTGAACTAATACGTAGCCAGGGAAGAATTTACGTTCACTTTTACGGCGTTGGCCTGCACGCATTTCCACTACTTCTTCAGTAGGTACTAGCACATCGCCAAATAGTTCTTCCATGTTGTGCATTTTAATATGCTCGCGTAGCGACTGTGCAACACGACCTTCAAAGCCAGAAAAGGCTTGAACTACATACCAACGTTTTTTTGGAGCTTCACTCATGAATCAGAACCCTCTACACCCCAGTTGCTAGAGAAACTAGACGGACCATAATGCCGTCAATTCCCCAAAGCACTAGAGACATAACAATACATACAGCTAAAACGATCAATGTAGTTTGCATAGTTTCTTGGCGAGTAGGCCAAACAACTTTACGAATCTCCATACGAGATTCTTTTGCAAAATCGATCGCAGCTTTACCTTTAGTTGTTGTTGCTGCAACGCCTAGTGCGGCAGCAATCAGCACAACTACACCTGCAGCGCGAATTACAACAGACAATTCACCATACAGGTAATTACCCACAACAGCAGCAGCCAACAGAACAAAAGCGACAATCCACTTCATTGTATCTGCTGCACCTGAGCTATCAGGAGTTTCAGCGTTTGCTTTCATAAAACCAACCTGTGATAAGTCTTAAATATAGACGACAATAACCCCGCTGTTGCAGGGCACATTCCTTTGCGTTGCAAAACAACACATCTAACAGTCATTTTAGTCAAAAAGACCGTTTAATTCTTTGCTAAGAGCAAAAATCGATGTCAAAACATCCAACTCTTTTTTTAGCGCAGAAAAAGGGCATCAAATGATGCCCTTTTTACTAGTGGTTCGTCAAATCTTATGCAAAGATTTTAGCTACAACACC